>CAMDDI010000061.1 GCA_945890905.1 Bacteriovorax stolpii | reverse complement strand
AAATAGCGATATCTTTTGTTAAATCCTTAGCATCTACACGTAGTAGAGGCTCAGGTCCGGTCCAAGGATTACAGATAGCTATTTTTGATAATGTCTTAACATCTGCATCAGTATCATTAACTTCTTTGCGAGTTCCGCCTTTAGAAAATGCAAATACTGGCCCGTAGGGTGCTGGTACGGTATCCATTCGAACAATCCTGAAGACATTTCTACCTTCCTCTGCGGCTTTTCTATAATTAAGCTGCTGAGAAAATGCTGAAAAACTCATTGTTAATACTAGTGCGACAGCTAAAAATTTCATTAAAATCTCCTTATGTTTGCAGTAACGTTTTTGTAATCCCTACATTATGAATGAGATTTATATTGAACCATAGGAGTCATGAAAAATTTTCAATTTGAATCTTAATAAAGTGTCTAATGATTAGTCAGAATCGTCTAACTTCTATACAGAAGGTTTAAGAATCACGCTCCAACATCTTAAAATCAAAATGAGCATGCAGGGATTTGAATTGGGTCAATCCAATGAGGTCACCCAGATATTACCCATGGCCTTCGCAAGTAAAAATCTAGTTGTTATCGTTTCTGAAATAAGGATTGGATAAAATCCGAAGGAAAGTAGGCAAAAAAAAGCCAGGGCGCGAGACCTGGCTTTTTAAAATTCTCACACGTGTTTTAACTTGCGGTTATTCACCGAAAGCTTGGTGCCCGGTGAGGGACTCGAACCCCCACGCTCGCGCATTAGGTTCTAAGCCTAACGTGTCTACCAATTCCACCAACCGGGCATCATGGTATGTGAGGAGTCGATTATGGCTAAGGGGTCTGTTTTTGGCAAGAAATTTAAGCGGCTTTTCCGCCACTTCCAGGGACTTTGGGCGCCGCAGGTTTGTTCTTTTCGTATTTTTCCAGGTCTTTTTTCTGCTTATCCACCGTATTTTGGAGGGAAGTCTTCTCTTGGCGAAGCTTATTTGTTTCTTTCTTCATCTCGGTCATGGCGTTCTGGCTGGCAATCAAATCTGAAGTAATCTTTTTCATAGAGGTCTCTAAATGAGCAACCTTGGCCTTCGAATTATCTTCTCCAGTTTGGGCCTGAAGCTTCGGAGCTTTCTGAGCTTCTAAAAGTCTCTTCTCAAGATCCCGCATTTTAAGTGTCGTCTCTTTGACTTGAACTTCTAAAATTTGAGTTTGAGACTGATATTTTTTAATTTCATTATCTAAATTCGGACCAGCTGTAACTTGGATTGTCCTTGAAGCTTCTGAAGTTAATTTCTTCACCATCTGCTCAAGTTTAACCTTATCCTGCTTCAAAGTCATGAGCGCAGTATTATCTGAACTGGTGCGATCTTGAAGTTTCTGTAATTCTTTACGAGTGGTTTCTAGCTGATTTTTAAAAGTCACATTGAGCATACTTAAACGTCTTGCTTCTTCTTTAACGTCCCCATCACCCTCTTGAGTGTTTTGCATGGAAGATGCGAGAGTTGTGATTTTGTTTTTATAAACTTCCAGCATCTTGTTAAGATTCACGTTCTGCTTTTCTAAATCTCTGATGGTGGTGGCCTGCTGCTGATTCGCTCCACTGGCAAAAGCTTTGTTGACTTGATCAAACCTCATCTTTAATGAAGCAATCTCTTGATTGGCCCTCTCAGAGACATTCGTAAAAGTTTCTTTGGCCTTGTTGAGAACAATATCCTTGGATACCAACTGCCTTTGAAGCTTTTCTAATTCTTGGCCAAAAAAAGTATCTTTTTGAGCAAGCTCTAATTGGAGTTTTTTCGCCCGCATTTCTCCGGCCTTGAGTTCATCAATCAACTTAGTTTCTTTTTCTAGAAAGGCTTTGAGCTTTGCCATATCTGCGAGATTCATATTCTTTGGATCAGAGAGTTTTTGCTGAAAGTGTTGGCGCATTACAGATGCATCATCTGCTCCGACATCCTCTTCTACTTCACCAGCAGCAGCAGCGCGGTTTCTGAAATCATCTAAGCGGTTCTGAGTATCCTTAGCAATTTTAGCTTCGCTAATCATCACTTTGAGCTTCGTTTTCAATTTCTCATTTTCATCAACAGCAGCTTTAAGTTTTAATTCTACTTCTTTCTCTTTTTCACTTGGGGCCGACTTAAATAATAAATTGCCGGCCTTGCTTGGAGATGGGCCTACTAGACTTGTTAAATCTAACGAATCACTTCCCCCTAAAGATCCTCCACCTAGAACTTTAAGTGCAAAATCGTCTTGTACAGAATCTAGTCCACTAACACTATCTCCACCCAACGATTTAACATTGAAATTACCCTGGGTATTATCCGGACCTGCTCCTCCCAACGATTTCACATTAAAATTGCCCTGGGTATTATCCGGACCTGCTCCTCCCAACGATTTCACATTAAAATTGCCTTGGGTATTATCCGGACCTGTTCCTCCCAACGATTTCACATTAAAATTGCCTTGGGTATTATCCGGACCTGCTCCTCCCAAAGATTTCACATTAAAATTACCTTGGGTATTATCCAGACCTCCACCAAGAGATTTAACATTAAAGTTTCCTTTATCATCATCATCACTGCCACCAGAAATTTTCATAGAGAAATTATCTGGTTTCTCAGATCCTCCACCTACTTTAGTGACAAAATCATCTTCTTTCCCACCACCTACTCTGGTAATGGTCTCTTGTTCATCTGCGCCCCCACCAATGGTCTGAGACACTTGCGTTTCTGGAAAAGAAGCCGCGATGGTTTGGAGCTCTTGCTCTTGCAATGCCGACTCAGGCAAAGAAATCCGGTCTGACATATCTTCGATATTCGGATTCTGTAAAAGGTATGAAGAAGCTCCATCCGTAGGGTATTCACTGATGGTTGCTGCAGAAGAGAGATTGGTGAACATCATTCCACGATTATGCATCTCAATGCGCTCATCTTGAGACCAAAGAGCTGTCACAACGACTTTGTTTACACCTTGAATATAGGTAAAATCAAAAAAGTCAGTGGACTGAACTGAAATATTAAAAAGATACTCTTCGGGCTTTTTAGTGATGGCACTACTGAGACAAAGAGTCACGTCATCCAGACTCAATTCATTAGTAAAGAAGTGAAGCTGAAGTCCAAAGATATCGTTAAAATTTCCGTAGGTAACTTCTATGGGAAGTCCTACTTTTCCTTTCTTCTTAAGACCTGTGAGATACATTAAGAAATGATCGAAATAAGTTTTTATGGCCAAGGCATTATATTGAGCTTCAAAAGCATGATAAACTAAACGATCAAGGTATTCACCAGTGTTGAATGGATTACTGATCTTAAAAGATCCCTTCTCTATGAAATTAGGATAATTGTCTTCAATACTAATTCCAGCGTACTCTTGGAAGAATTTATCTAAAATAAATCCACCTATAGCACTCTTTAGCCACACCTCGTCAAAAACTAGTTTTCCGTTGTAGACCACAAAGTTTCTGAGATCTTCCACCTTACCGAGGGAGATCATTTTTACATCTTTATCAATTGTCTGGTGTGTTTTATCAATCACTGAGAAGTCGGCCACATCTTTAACGAGTACGTGGCTCCATTCATACTGAGTAGATTCAACCAGAGGATCAATGACAGTCATCTTTCTTGAAGAAAAATACACAGCGAGCTCTTTTGAGAGCTTACCTGCGAGATTCAGAATGATGAGAGTTTTTTGATTCTCTGACATTAAGTTCCTGTCCCCTTGAGTTGATCAAAGTGTTGGAAACCTTGGCAGAGCTTTCGATAAACTTTTGAAACCGGAATATCACCTAACTTAGTATTTTGAAAATTTGCTAGATACTTCACCACAGAGTTTTCAAAATCGTAATGATCTTCTATCTCAACCATAGAATCAGCGAGAATAACTATAGCTTCCCAGCTTGAAACTTGGCCTTTAGGAAGTCCACGGGGAAAGCCATTCCCCTCTGAGAGTTCATGTTGGTAGAGAGCGACCTCGGCCAGTTCAGGGTGGGCCAAGACATCCTTATTGGTCTTTAGGAATTCATATGTTTTCTTGGGATGATTGAAGAAAATTTTGCATTCAAGCTCAGTTGCATGCTGATCCACTAAAAAAGCCTGTCCAGTTCCTGGAAAGCGATTCTCTTGATTACAGGCCTGTGCCACGTAATAACTATAATTGGCTTCACATAAACCTAAGTCTAAGGTCAAAGTGAGGTTATAAAAATCCCGGATCATCATGAAGTGATAAAAATCATTTGAAAGTGCGATGATGATGGCAAAGGCACCTGAATAAAGAGATTTTCGGAACAGATGCATATCAGTTTCATGCATACGGTGAAGAATATCTTTTGGTAAATTACAAAACTCTTGATGGGCCGCAAGTGCCAAGGTCAGAAGATGTTCTTCGCCAGAATAAATCTTGTGAAAATACTCGAGTATTTCAAGACTTTTCATTCGGAGATCTTTCTCAAACTGAAGATAGCGGAGTTCTTTAAAAAGAGTCGCGAATTTAGTAAAGACATCTTGATTTACGACAGATTGAAAATCAAAAATACTATTAGTGAGCGCGTGCTTTTTTACAAAAGCATTATCCAGAAGTATTCCAGGTTTCATGACATAAAATTTCCGGCCTTCTTTGGACGAAATATAAAGATGACCATCACAAATGATTTTTTTGGCAAAATCTTTGATGGGAATCTTGGTTGTATTTTGAGGGTCTTGTTTCATTTTTTTCCTAATACTTCTTAGTACATATCGGAATTTCTGATCTTGAGATTGAGCAATCATACTGAGAAAGAATAAAGAGTTTATTGGGAAGAATCAGAGATTTCTGATAAGGTATAGGGATAGTCATTAGGGAGGCTAACAGCATGAATTTTCAGTTCATAGATTGGGTATTTATCTTAGGATACATCTTTGTCGTCTTCTGGTTGGCAGTAAAATCCCGGGACGATATGCATGAAGGTGAACTTAAAACACCTGACGAAATAGCTCAAGAAAAATATATGGCCAACAAATCTCTCACTTTTGCTGAGTCGATTTGCTCCATCATTGCTACGGAAGTTTCGGCCCTGACTTTCATTGGGGTGCCCGCTTACGCTTTTAAAAATGATTTTTCATTTATACAGATTTACATGGGTGCTATTGCGGCCAGACTTGTGATTGCTTTGGTTTTTCTACCACGTGTTTATGATCAGGGACTCACCATTTACGAAGTCATGGCAAAAAGTACCGGCCTTCCATCTGGTCAGCGCACGGTGGCCATCTTTTATTCTCTCAGCAAAATAGTCTCTGTCGGTGTTAGATTATTTTCTGGTTCTATTATGGTGGCCACATTTTTTGGTGTGAACATTTATATGGGGCTAACCGTAGTTGTTTTTATGACTTTGATCTACATTCAAATCGGAGGACTCAAAGCAGTAGTGAGGACCGATATGTTGCAAATGGCACTGTTTATCATTGGAGGACTTCTCGCTCATTACATCATTCCTCAGACCAGTAATCAAAGTTGGGGAGATATGATGTCTTTTGCCCATGCAGCTGGTAAAACTTCATTCTTTAATTTCAGTAATCCTTGGCCATTTATTTTCGGAATAATGGGTGGCTTCCTTTTTGACTGCTCCACGCACGGAGTGGATCAAGATTTTGCTCAGAGATTAACGGCCAACAAAAAATTGCGTAACGGACAATACGCAATTTTCTTTTCTTCATTTATTTCTATTTCAGTTGGACTTCTTTTTTTGAGTGTGGGTGCACTATTATGGGTTCACTATCAAACTCATCCTATGCCAGATGTTCCAAATGCGGATCACTTGTTTCCCTACTTCATAGTGAATTACTTCCCATTAGGTCTTAGAGGAATTATGGTCGCTGGAGTTCTTGCTGCGACGATGAGTGTTCTTGATTCCACCATTAATGCTTTATGTGCTACGGCCTACAATGACATTTTTCCCAATAGAGATCCCAAGAAGATGGAGTTTTTCGCAGTCACTGACTCCATTGTCATTGGTCTTCTCATTTTAGGAATTGCTGTCATCGCTTCAAAAAATGACGGTCTACTGCTTTTGGGATTGAAGGCCCAGTCTTGGACAGGAGGAACTCTCCTTGCCCTATTCTCTTCAAAGGTGATCTTTAAAAAAGCATTTCATTATCAGCTCACTCCAATCAGCGTAGTGGGGGCCTACATATTTGGAATGAGTGGCGTGTACATGAACGCTATGGTTCTCCAATGGGACTGGAACCTCAATGTGTATTGGGGATTTAGTATGGGAATGATTTTCTTAAAAATCTACGCGACTCTTAAACCAGCGAAGCCAGTTCAGTCTTAGCGTCACCTTTAGGAATCGCTTTAAGAAGAGTGCGTGTGTACTCTTCTTTTGGATTTTTGTAGATTCTGCTCGCCTTATCCATCTCGATAATTTTCCCTGCGTACATAACACCTACTTCATCGGCGATAAAATTTACTACACTTAAATCGTGAGAGATGAAGATATAAGTCAGACCAAACTCTTGCTGAAGATCTAATAGAAGATTTAAAACTTGCGCCTGAATGGATACATCCAAGGCAGAAACTGACTCATCACAAATCACAAATTCAGGTCTGAGCATAAGAGCACGGGCTATGCAGATTCGCTGTCTCTGACCTCCGGAGAACTCATGTGGGTAGCGGTTCATTTGTTGAGTTTTAAGTCCAACTTTTTCAACCAGAGCTTTGGCCATATCGAGCCGCTCATTTTTAGATCCACCTACGTTGTGAATATTAAGTGGTTCGGTCAAAATTTCAGAAACTGTCATACGCGGATTCAAAGATGAATACGGATCCTGGAAAATAATCTGCATTTTTCGACGCAAAAGACGCAATTCTTCTGCACGAACATTAGTAATGTCCTGTCCGTTATAGATAATCTGTCCTGATGCAGGTTCGATTAAACGCAATATAGATCTACCTAGAGTAGTTTTTCCACAACCTGACTCTCCAACTAACCCCAGAGTCTGACCTTTTTTAAGTGTAAAACTCACATCATTTACAGCTTTAAAATGATCTACTGTTTTACCAAAGATTCCACCCTTGATGGGAAACTGAGTCACAAGATTTTTAACTTCGAGAAGGATTTCACTCTTCTTGGCGTCTTGTTCTTCTTGTTTATCAAAAACTTGAATTTTAGCAATATCAATAGGAATCTCAACTCCTTCTTCAGTCATAAAATCACTAACCGTAAGTAATCGTCTGGGATTAGCACCTAACTTAGGTCTGCACGCTAAGAGACCTTTGGTATAAGGGTGACTTGCTGTCGTGAAGACTTCTTTGGCCTTATTTTTTTCCACCACATTTGAGCGATACATCACCACCACATCATCGGCGATATCACCAATTACACCTAAATCGTGAGTGATAAACATCATACTCATCTTGTATTCTTGCTGAAGCTTAAAGAGAAGATCGAGAACTTGTTTCTGAATGGTTACATCTAAAGCAGTCGTCGGTTCATCAGCAATCAAAAGCTTGGGATCACAAGAGATCGCCATGGCAATCATCACACGTTGCTTCTGGCCTCCGGACAATTCATGGGGATATTTATGAGCACTCTCTGCAGGTTTGGGAATTCCAACCTGGTTCATAAGTTCAACAGCTCTTGCCCACGCTTGTTTACTAGTCATCTTCTTATGAATACGAAGTGATTCAGCAATCTGATCACCCACTTTAAATACAGGATTCAAGCTAGTCATGGGTTCTTGAAAAATCATGGAAATTTGATTTCCGCGGACAGCTCTTAACTGATCATCATTAAATTTTAAAAGATCCTGATTATTAAAAAGAATTTCCCCTTGAGGAATACGGGCTGCAGGCTTTTGCAAAAGTCCCATCACCGCTAAAGAAGTCACACTCTTTCCAGAGCCAGACTCCCCTACAATACCGATGGTTTTCCCTTGAGGAATATCAAAACTCACATTATTTACAGCACGGGTTATACCTTCAGAGGTATGGAATTCAACCACAAGATTCTTAACTGAAAGAAGTGGAGAGGTCATAACTATTTTCCTTTGAGCTTAGGATCAAGAGAGTCGCGTAGTGCATCTCCCAGTAGATTAAAGGCCAGAACAATCACAAACATCGCAAGAGTCGCACCAGCAAGCTGCCACCAGACACCACGAGATAATTCCAATTTAGCGTCATCAATCATTGTTCCCCAACTAGGCTCGCCTTGAACCCCTAAACCTAAGTAAGAGAGAATCACTTCAGACTTAATGGCGATTTGAAACTGAAGGGAAGTATTGATGATAATGATATGAGTAACGTTAGGAAGAATATGCTTAAAGAGTTTGCGGAAATGTCCTCCACCAATGGCACCAGCCGCCTGAACATACTCCCTCTCCTTATGCTTCATGACTTCGCCGCGTATGAGCCGGCATAAGTTGACCCAGCTTGTTGCCCCCAGGGCCACATAGACTGCGAATAATCCTTTTCCAAGAATCATCGTAATAGAAATCAAAAGCATAATATTGGGTATGGAAGAGAAGGTGGTGTAGAGCCATGTGATGAGATCATCCACCCAACCACCAAAGTATCCAGCAAAGGCCCCTAGAATTACACCTATCGGAATGGCGATAAGTGAGGTGGCCAGTCCCACTGACATTGCAATTTGAGTTCCTCGAATCACTTTGCTTAAAACATCACGTCCGAAGATATCTGTTCCAAAATAATGTTCAGCACTGGGTGGCAAGTTAGATCCCCCCACTTCCCGTGCCCAGTCGTAGGCAATAAGACCCATGGCCGAAAGAATTGCAACAAGGGAGTAAGCAATCACAATGATAAATGAGGCTACGGCCCATTTATCTTGAAAGAGCCGGCCAAAAGCATCACGCCAAAGAGAATGATTTTTCATAGGTTATTTCAACTTCACTCGTGGATCGGCCACTGTATAGAGGATATCTGAGATCAAACTAAAAATGATATAAATGACACTGGATAAAATAGCCATGGCCTTGATGACCGGAAAGTCTGATGAGTTAAGAGCATTCAGAGTTATTCCACCCAAGCCAGGGATTCCGAAAAAGCTCTCTAATAGAAGTGCACCCAAGATTAAGTATGGAATCTGGATCACCACATAAGTGATAATAGGAATCATGGCGTTTCTTAAAACGTGCTTAAGTAGGATAGTCATTTCAGAAAGCCCTTTGGCACGAGCGGTTCTGACATAATCTTGGTAAACTTCGTCTAAGATGATCGTCCGGAAAAATCTCACGTCAGGGCCTAAGCTCAAGAGTATCCAGATTATTCCGGGCAGCGCCACGTAAGGCACAAAATTTGGGAATCCATATTCAAAGCCAGAGATTTCAAACCAGCCCAATTTAAACGCGAAAAAATATTGGAAACCCAGGATGTAGGCGAGAGCAGAAATACTCATCCCCGCGATACATACAAAGCGAATAAAAAGATCAATGCCCTTTCCACGGTAGAAGGCCACAACCAGGGCAATGATAAGAGAAAGAATTGTTGAAATAATAAATGCTGGAATAGTTAAACAAAGTGAAGGATAGGCCCCTTGCTTAATCATATAAGTGATCTGCTGCTTGGTGGCCCAAGATCTTCCGAAATCGAAAGTGAAAGCTGATTTTAAAATATCCACATACTGAGCGAAGTGAGATTTATTGAGGCCAAGCTGCTCTTTCATCTCTAGCATCTGCCGTGCAGTAGCATTTTTACCAAGCAAAACTGCTGAGGGATCCCCAGCAACTAAGTTAAACAGAATAAAAATGATAAGACTGACACCCATTAAAACGGGAATCATATAGAGCAGTCTGCGAATTATATACTTCGTCATGGATGGCCTTTAAAACTTTTTGCTAAGCTCTTTTTTCACTTCAAGATCCACACCTAAGTATTGAAACTGAGTGTGATTAAATTCCATCTGCTTAAAGTTTTTTAGCCAGGCCTGGGCCACATAAAATTCTGTGCGGTGAAAACCAAAAACCCAAGGCACATCTAAAGAGACCATTTCATTCATTTTTTCATAGAAGGCTGAACGCTCTGGAGAATCTTGTAGGATGGTGGCCTGCTTAAAGAGAGCATCAAAATCTGGATTACAATAGTTAGCACCATTTGATCCAGGAGATTGGTTGGGACAATAAACAAGACCTAAGAAATTTTCAGCATCTGGATAATCAGCTCCCCAGGCCATGGTGTACATTTGGTGCTGCTTAGTTGAAACTTTTTTCACAAGCTCGGGCCAGGTGTTAATCCCTGCCTTCACAACGATTCCAATTTTCTCCATACACTTAGCGAAATACTCAATGGACTGACGTGCACTTGTTTCACTTCGAGTTTCGATGGTAATTTCAGGGAAACCCTTCCCATCTGGATAACCAGCTTCACGTAAAAGTCGCTTGGCCTGATCAATATCAAATTTTGTATAAGGGTTTTTGAATTCTTTACGATAGCCGCCTAACCCTGGTGGAATGACCCCTTGAGCTTCAAGGGCAGAATTATTATAGAAGAGTTTGTTGTTTTCAGCGCGGTTGTAAGCCAAAGATATGGCCTGTCTGACTTTACGGTTTTTAAAAAATGGATTCTCATGATTGAAAGCATAAAAAGTCACATCCAGCATCGGATCCATGAACAAACGAATCCCCTTACTCTTAAGCTCCTGATGTAGCTCTTTACTCTTATCTACCGCACGCTCGTACATAGATTTTAATTCGAGAAGATCTGCTTTGCCCTTTTGAAAAGAGAGCCATTGAGTTTGAGATTCAGGCATAATATGGACGGTGATTTTATCAACCAAAGGAAGTCTTTTTCCAGCATCGGCCAATAGGCCTAATTTATCATCCCCTTCAGCTCCTTCAGTCGGATAGAATTTTTCTCGGAAGGTTGGGTTCTTGTGATAGACGATTTCGTTAGACTGCTCAAATTTTTCGAGTATAAAAGGTCCAGTTCCAACCGGATGGTTTAAGAATTCTTTGCCGAAGTGATCAACAGCTTCCTTGGGCACTATAAAAGTGTAAGGCATGGCAAGCGCATATAAAAATTGAGGGAATGGTTTTTTGAGAGTGATCTGAACAGTGAGTTCATCAATTTTTTTCAAACCATCGATGGCTTCTTCGTAGTTGGAATGATCAAGGCTAGCATACTTAGTTCGCCATTCATTGAGGCCCGAGATTTTATCATCAATCAACCACCACCCCTTGGCCTGAAGTTTAGGATCAGCTAAACGTCTTATTGAATAGAGAACATCATCAGCTCTGAGCTCTCTGCCTTTACCATCTTTAAAACAAGGACTGTCATGAAACACCACACCCTTTTTTAATTTGAATGTATAAACAAGTCCATCGGCACTGACGGTGGGTAAGCTCTCGGCCAAGTTGGGAACAAGAATATAGGGTCTTTTAAAAGGATGAAATTCAAAAAGTCCTTCATACACTTTTCCAGTTTCATTTCCTGAATAACGATCACTCACCTGAATAGGATCAAATCCAGCAAACTTTTCTAGAGAAATAAGATGAAGCTCTCTTTCATCAAAATTTCTTTCCTTAGAACAGCCAGAAAAAATAAGTGCGCACAAAAGAATCGAGAGGAATTTCATAGACCGTCTCCAATAAGATTTAAATAGAAATATTGTAAGCTATTCCGCCTAGAATTCACTATAAAAACAATAACTTCATTGGACAACTGGTGCGATTTGCCACCAAATCGATCAGGTATAAAAATTTATTTCCAGAACAGTTCAAGAGAAAAACTTTTTTCTTCAGAATGTGTGGCCTTGGGCGATGTTAGGTGAAAGTTTGTTCGCATAAACAAGGAGTTGGTGAGATTCTCTGCAACTACATCCAGAGTTTGATGTGAAGTGAGCATACGACTCACCCGGATATTTTTTTCGGTCACTGTAAGATAATATTTTTCCCCACTCATCAAACACTGGTAACCGTCCCCCATTTGCGCGCAACCTCGAACCAAATTTAATTTGGCACTCAGCAAGAAACGCATGAGACGTCTGAATTCTAGTAAAAACTCTTTTCCACTTACCCCACCCTTAAACTGAGCATTGAGCAAACTCTCAATACGGCGCTCAAAGGACTGACGGGTTCTACTAGGGGAATATTCGCTTTTCAGTTCCGTTAACAACATCAGTTCTTCCCCATGAAGAGGAATGGCCACACTTAGGTACCAGTCAGTATTTTCTTTGAGAGTAGCCTCGTAACTAAACACATATTGCTGATCGTTGATCCCTAGGCGACCACGACCTTCACCATTTACCTGAATAGCAGCAAGCAACTGATCCACTGGAATAGCTTTGAGAGATTCTTTTTTCTTCAGGATGGGAGAACTACAAGAAGAGAAAAGGAGAATAAAGGTAATTGCCCGACTCAACATGGGTCCCATATTGAGTCGATTTTTCCTGAAACGCAAGAACTTACTGATCCTTGAGAGCGGCCGGAATACGATCTGATTCTAGGGCTTCGATGCGACCAATTATTTCTTCGCGATCCGATAGATAGCGCGCGTGCTTAAGTGCAGTTTCAAGATAACTGCGCGCTTTATTATACTCTTTGAGTTCTTTATGAATGATTGCCAAATGCTTCAGAATTTCCACATCATCTGGAACTTTTTTAAACGCAACTTGTAATTCACTCAACGCTTTCTTTACGTCACCTTTTTTATAGTAATACCAGCCAAGAGAATCTCTGATATAGCCATCATCGGGGCTCAGTTTGAGAGCTTTTTGTATATATTCAAAAGCCTTCTCGTCTTCTCCACGGACTAATAATGAATATCCTAAGAAATTCCAAGCGTGAGCATTTTTAGGTTCTTTCTCAATGATTCCCATGATTAAAGAAGTGGCGTCTTCAAAGCGTTTTTCTTTCTCATAAAGATTTGCGAGATAATACTTATGCTGAATGGAAAAGCTCTTCTCATCCTGCACCACCACCATAGCATCCATAGCGTCTTTGTAGTGAGCAACAGCTTCAAAAAAACCAGACTTAATGACACTAAATTCCACTCTTAAATCTTTAAACTCTTCGATTTTATTATTCACATGTTTAAGGAATGCTTGCTTCCATTTTGACTCTTTTTTCTTAAGCACTTCATCCTGCGCCAGAGTTGAGAGCATATTGGCCATCTGAACTGAACTGTCAGTATAAAGACCACTAGTTGCTGGAATTTGATTGAAATATTCAATTGAAGATTCAAACTGATTCATCTCTTGATAAATAGCACCTAGGTAATAAAGAATCTTATCAGATTGCGGAGCACTTCCTAATAGATCTCTGAAGACTGAAACTGCTTCAGGATATTTTTTTGCATCAGTATAAAGAATGCCCAGTTTAACTTTAAGATTCAAATTTTCTGGCTCAAGATCACTGAGCTTTTCAGCATAAGGAATCACTTGCGAAAAACGCTCTTTTAAAAATAGGGCCTGAACAACACGGTTAAGAATCGCCTGATCAGTTGGATCTTTTTTGAGGTATTTTTCATAGAGAGAGATAGCCGTATTTAGATCTTCTTTTTCTTCGTAAATTGAGCCCAGAGCAATCACGGCCTGACTCATATCTGACTGGCGACTAAGAGCTTTTTTAAAGGAGCTCATAGCTGCAGGAACCTTACCCTGGTCTAAATAAATCTTACCCATGTAGTAGTCGTACATGCCATTCTTTGGATCTTTTTGCGCGCAAGTCGAGAGCTGATTCATGGCCTTTTTATAGGATTTATCTAGAGCGTATGATTTACTGAGAAAAACGCAGGCATCTTCATTTCTAGGATTTCGCGCCAAAAGTTTTACGTACATTTCACGGGCCTTTAGCTCGTGATCAAGTCCCGTGTAAACTCCTGCGAGAATGAGCCCAACTTTGTCATCTTTTGATTGTTTGTAGAGATTTTCTAAAACAGTTTGCGCCGTCTCCAAGTCATTCATGCGAATCAGACTAATAGCGTACTTTTTTTGCACAAAATGATCTTCGGGTGCCAGTGCCACAACATGTTTAAACAAAGCCGAAGCCGTTAAAAAATCTCCGTCTAGCAGAGACATATTAGCTTTTAAAAATAAATCCGTTGCAAGAAATCTAGCTGATGACTCAGAACTTTTCGCCTGTTCCACCATTTTCTCCAGCTGTTCCGAAGCCATCACAAGAGCATCACGGTTCAATTGCTCCATTTGTTCGGGAGTAAATTCCGCTGTTTTCTTCTCAGAATTCAGGTGAGAACAACTGGAAAGTAAAAGAATGGCTGCTGCGGGAACTAGGCAGAGAAAACGTTTCATAGGCATCCTGTGCTTAAGAAAAGGCCCATCAATGGACCTTCCTTTTAGTCTTTATCGGCTTTTCAACCCCCAATTTGAGAAAAATGGCTTAATTTAAGGTTGGCCTGAAACCTCTAGAAATAACGCCTAAGTATTTTAAAAGACTGGTCAGACATGGAGAAAACTAGGTACTTTTTACCCAGTGCACAAGGAAAATTTTTATCTTTAGGATTTTTTATGACCATCTGGGTTGACATGAAAGGTTGCTGTAGGTAGAAACTCAACCGAACTGACGAATTACGACTGCGCAAAAACAAAGTTCTTTTAGCGTTTCGTAACACTCGTCTCTAAACAAAACTATTAACGACCATACCTTTCAAATGATTTAACAGGGTATAACCAAAATTAGGGGAACAAAATGAAAGACGTACGTACCATCAAGCGTTACCAAAACCGCAAGCTCTACGACACTTTTCAAAGCTGCTACGTAACTCTTGAAGAGATCGCTCAAATCATCCGTGAAGGTCACGAAATCCAAGTGATCGACAATAAGTCTAAAAACGACATCACGTACATGACTCAAATCCAACTTTTGTTCGATCAAGAGCGTAAGTCTCTTAAGCCAGGCAACACTGAA
>CAMDDI010000060.1 GCA_945890905.1 Bacteriovorax stolpii | reverse complement strand
CACACCCCATCTTCTCCCATGGTTTTACCCTTCACCAAATTAAAGAAGGCGTAGGCGTAATAAATCTCAATTACCATGCAGAGAGTGGTGATGTGGATCCAAGTCATGGCCAGCCCATTATCACCTTGGAAATTAAAGTTCAGATGCCCGAGATGGCCAATCTGCATGACTAATAGAAAGATCAAACAAAGAGCATCGTGAGAAATTCCGTAAGGAGGACGCCAGTTTTTCCACTTATAAAGCATAAAGAGTTCGAGGATCCCTCGTACCCAAAAGAGAATCAAAAAGCCAATGAGTGTGATCTTAATAAAAGGATCAGTGATCCAGATGAGTAAAAATGCAGGAATAAAAAACCATGAATAAATGGTGTACATGAGCCAGAAGATTTTTGGCAAACTGATCTTTCCGCCTAAGTGTGATTTCACATTCTGTTTGGTGTAGAAAGATTTTCCATAGAGACCAATAGAGATAATCACAATGATGAGAAGAATATTATAAATCATGCTTGTCCTAAACCAAGGCCATTTCAAAGCCTGGTGCCGAGTTATTGAGACATAATTTTAGCTCTGGCTTTTCACTGTTATAAACTTGGTAGAGAGTCATAGGAACTTTTTCACTCAGAAAGACTGCTGTCCCTTCTTCAGTGCGTGCCAGGTCGTATCCTGTAAGACTGATCATGTGATACTTACTAGTCCTAGGAAGCTTTAAGATAAATTGTATCAATTCCGTTAAAACATCTGGAGTGTGGTAGTTGAGATGAGTCATATAAAGTGGGCGCAGTTCTTCGCCAGCTTTAGGAAATGAAGATGAGCGCAGCCTTAAGAATTTTGTCAAAATACTCAGAGTAAATGGATAATTGCGGATATAGATTCGTTTAGATGTCTCTGGTATCCAGAGTCCACTCATGCCCACAATTTTTCCCTGATCAAAGGCCAGAACAATATCTGAAAATTTAAAGTGGTCCCAGTTCTTAAGTGCATAGGCCAAGAGTTCAGGTTGTCCAAACTGTTTTTTCCTTTCTTCTTGGTACCAAAAGACTTCCATCGCCTTCTGATCATTGGCCGTGGCCATCCGTACTTCGTACCGGTTTGATACTTTGGACCAAGGCTTTTTGCCGTAGATATTAATCATCTTGTAGGGTGTGAGTTCATGATAAATGTAGCCACTCTTTTTAGACATCACTAAAGAGGCTTTGGCGGCAGCATTGGAATCAATCACTACGGTTTCAAAATACTTAACTTCCTGGAACTCTTCAATCTCAGAACTCTTTTGCAAAAGATCCCGGTAAAACTTGCGCCAGTTCACAGCATTTTTTTTTCCTGGTTTAATTCGCAAATCTCCGAGATATCCCACCATCGTTTCTTGGCCATTAATAAAGCCAGGTCTAATAACTAAAGTCCCTACACCTTGAATTTTGTTATTCATCATAAGCAGAAAGACAAAATAGTCTTCAGATTGAAACTGCAGAAAAGCGAAAAAGTCTGGCGAACGGTCATAGTTAAGTTGAAGTCCTTTCCCGGCCATAGGCAACGAGTGGAAAAATTCGAGAATTCCTTCATTGTCTTCAGCTTTGGCCAATCGTAGATCAGGATTTGAGATGAACAGTTCACTGAGTTTCAAAGCCAAAACTCCGCTTTGGTTTCATTCTCATATTGATAGACCTGACTCAAATCTTTTTCGCCCCAAGATCTTAATCGTTCGATGGCCTTATGAACTTCATCAGCTGGTGTAGATCTAAAAGTTGTTTTAGGATCAAACTGCAATGATCTTCCTTGATTGAGCATGATGACCACATCTTGCAAGATCACCTGACGGGTGTAGTAGTGAATAAAAGGCTTAATGATGTGGTTAAAGGCCGCAAGCTTGTAGGCCATGTAAGTATACACCCGGGTTTTCATGGGACCCACTGGTGTGCACTGGCTATTAATGTGAACGCCGTAGTTTGTTCCATAGGAATATGTCACATTGGTTATATTAGGAAAAATAAATTCATCGGTGTGAACCATGGGTTCACCTTTTGGATTCATCAGTGGTTTAAGCAGGGGAGCAATTTCATCATTGGCCTGCGCGTAAGTTACAAGGACCCGACCTGCCTTTGTTGCCACGGTCATAGGAACTTTTGTTTGACCTTTATTTCTAAACCAGCCTTTATGAACAAAAACCGTATGAGGCACGTCCATAAAGTTTTCTGCGAGATTTGTGACTTCATTCTCAAAGTCAGTCACCATGAAATAGTGAATCCATTTTGAATTATCAAATTTAGGAAAGCGCCAAGGTTTAACTTCTCCAGGAGCTTCATCTTGAGTCCAAATCCAAATGGCCCCATCTTGTTCGATCACTGGCAGACTTTTTATTTTATGCTTACAAACATAATCTGGTCCTTCAGAAGGAATATTTGTGACAGAGCCTTCAGCATCATACTTCCAACCGTGATAAGGACAGGTGAGTTGTCCATCTTTGCAATCACCTTCAGAGAGAAGTGCGTGTCGGTGGAGACATCGGTCAGGGTAACAAATGACCTGCCCACTTTTATTGCGGTAAAGTACGTAAGGTTTTTCATAGACCACACACTGGATGGGTTTATCTTTGAGTTCTTCGGTTAAACAAGCAATGTACCAATGGCGGACTATAAGTCCATCGCGGTCACTTAATAAAGCAGTCATGGAAGAGCTCGCTCTCTTTTTGGTTTTTAATAGTATAGGCCAATTCGACTTTTATATTTCCTTGAACCATACCACGTTTGAGTTGGAATTGTTCATAACGGGTGAAGCCATCAGGGAGAATTGAAACCTTCTCGGCTCCAAGCTGCCCCAGTTCTGAGGCCAGATGATAATGAAAATGTTCATCCAGAAATTTCTTTAAAAATTCTGTCACACAGATATTTGATTCCATTCCTTGGAAGACAAATGAGTAGTGAGGTTTGCTGGACTCTTCATTCACGGCAAAGGCCACGACCCAAATAAGCTCAGGGAATTCATCTTTGAGCGCATCATGGAGTTGCAAAATCGTATGGGCATCGAGTTTTTCTCCCACCATGTCAAAAGTATTATCCCGTTCAAGAAACTCCAGTGTAGGAACATCCTGATAAAACCCAGTGATGGCAAGTCGATCTTTTAAGCGGTAGCGGGTGAATCCATTGGCACAAGTGAGAAGGGGATGAACTTCCATTCCTTCTTTGAGTTCCCAGCTTGAATAAATATTTCCCGATTTAAGTTCTAAAAATTCATAAAAGTGAGATTGATAGCTCAAGACATATTTACTTTCAAAAGGAATGCTCACAACTCCTTCTGTGGACCATAAACCTTTTCCTTGAAAAGCTGCTTGAGGAAAAAGTTGCTGAAGTTTTTGCGCCCATCCAGAAGAAGTACTTGAACTCCAAGAACTGATAAGTTTGAGCTTAGGCCATAATTCACCAATGGTGTGGCTGTGCAGAACTTGGGCCTGATGAAGATTTTGAGGCGCAGGAAGATACTTTAATTCGTTGGCAAAGAGTTGCCACTTTCCAGTTTTGAGCGTTTCAATCAAAGCCAATTTCCACCGCTCCATGAGATCGAGCAATTGAAGAATGAAAGTCGGGCTCCAGACCGATAAAAAAGTTAGATCTTCTGCGGCCAATAGATAAGTCAGGGTTGCAAACTGAGAAGAAGATAGTGTCTGAGCATGGCTGACTTCATTGGGCACGGCCAGCAGCTGGCGGATTAAACTTTTTTTCCAAGAAGGAAAGAGATCAAAGTCATCCAGATGCCAACCCTTTTGGCGCCAGTGAGTAGGAAGCCAACTAATAGACCAGTAGTGCTTTCCGGTTAAAATTTCTGGATGGGACTTACAAGTGTCAAAGAGCCAAGGATTCAGCGCGCGGTTGAATTGATGGATAAAGGATGCTGTATAAGGAATGAGTTTTTCTTTATCACCTGAGCCACTGGTAGGTTGGTAGCGAACTGAAGTGAGATTAGCTTCCGTGAGCTTTTGAGACATCTGGGAATAGTCGCGAATGGGTTGATCTAAAAAATCTTTTTTATTTTTTAAAAAACAATGATTTTTAAGTGTGTTATCCAAAATTTTCTCTTGCACAGACCTCAAATTATTGGCATTGGTTTTAAAAGACAGCCAGTCGCCAATAAAGCTTGCATGGGTACAAATCTGTGCAAGTGGCGTGAGCATGGTTTATTTCTTTGGCAATTTAGGAATGAAAAATTTTTTGATATGAAAAGTGAAGTCAGAGAATTTGATCTCACAGACGCAGGCAAGCTCATGGCCTTCGTCAAACTGAGGATTTTTTTCAAAGAAAAACTTAGCTTCTGAATCGGTGGGTACTTTCTCTTGTTTAAAATGAGAATCAGATTTTACCGAACCCAGTTTTTCGTCAAAGATTATCAATCCAGTTTTTTCATCAAAGCTCTTTGCAAATTTTCTGGTGTAAAAGGAATTGAGAACGTGATCATGAGGTGAGGGAGTAGGACCGTGATAGTTTGGGTAAGATGATTTAAAATTCTTTCTCATCATGAGGTAAGTTTTTACACCCTTACTCATGAGCATCCAGTAAACAGGTTGAGTAGGTGAAGAGAGTTTAGATTCTAAGATAAACCAGAAGAATGACTTCTGAAGGGCCTTGCTCCCTTGATAATCGGCGTGAATGACAGTGTCCCCAGAGAAGAGAAAAATACCCGGGGCTATTTCAGGTATGGCCTTTCTAAAAATTGTGCTAAAGCCCACAAGACGATTTGTTCCCATTTCATGGAAGAAAAAAACGTGGGTTTTCTCACTTAAATCAGACAGAAACCGTTTGAAATCCACATGCTCATAATACATTTCAAATAGTTCAAACATTTGGCGCTTGTTGGCCTCTGTAAGATCGCTCACCAGAACGATTTTCCTGATAATTTTCTTTGTCATGGATATAACTTTAGAGGGATTAAAACTTAGTTACAAGTATTAAAGATTGGGTAAAATATCACTACATATTTAAGTAACAAAAAGAGTATCAATGGAGCTGCGCAAACGCTTTTTTGAGGCGGACCCTCGTCTGCCTATTTTTTGTATTCTAACTTCTTACTTAGTTCTCGGATTTTATTTTTTAGGATTTAACCGTACTCCCTATCAAGCGTTGATGACAACACTTTGTACCTGTTCTTTCGAGTTCTTACTCAAAGGTACTTTTAAGAAGCGTTGGGAATTCCCCACTTCAGCATTAATTACCTCTATCTCTCTCTCATTACTCTTAAATTACTCACATAATTACTATGTTCTTTTAATTCCGATCTTCTTTGCTGTCGGGAGCAAGTATGTTCTTACTTTCAATGGTAAGCATGCTTTCAATCCGGCCCAGATTGCGGTGACTTCTTGTATTCTCTTATTTGGTGATCTGATTACTTCGGCCCCGGCTTATCAATGGAACGGAATTGAATTCCTATGGATCTTTATGATGTTCCTGGGCCTCATCATTTTTCATCCCAGGGTCAAACGTCAGTGGTTGGTTATATCATTTCTTTGCAGTTTTACATTCTGGACCTGGGTGCGTGCTATGGTGATGCGCCACCATCTACCTTTTGAAACACTTTTTTTAGGAACTTTGACGTCACCAGCATTTATTTTGTTCACATTCTTTATGATCACAGATCCTGAGACCTCTCCTAATCCAAAGAATGAACAGATCAAAACAGGAATAATCTTAGCTACTTTGGATATTATTTATCATTTGAAGCGTAGTTATTTTACCTTCTTTTTCGCCGGATCGACTTTGCAGGCTGGGCGACTTCTGATTAATCACATCAGGGCCATACGGGCGGAAGGTCCGAAGACCTATTTTGTGAATCGGTTTTGGATCTCAGGTTATTACAAACGAGTTTTACTTTTAGCTTTCATTGCATTATCTGGTTTCTCTGTTTATAAAATTTTCATTTCCCCTAAACTGGAAGTCGAAAATCTAACTTTTACAGTTCAAGAGCATAAGGATTCTGGCTTTGATTCTACTTTTGGAGATGTCTTTCAAAGAGTGGATGTTAGGCTTCAGCACATGGTGAAATGGCTCATCTCTGTGGGGGATTCAGTGGCCATGGAAGATTTTGACGGTGATGGGAACTTGGATCTCTTCTTCACCTTCCCTTTGAAAAAAGATGGACAGCGAAATTCACTCTATCGAAATCTTGGTGGCTTTAAGTTTGCGCGGGTCCCACTTCCGGCGATTGAAGAGAAATCCATTCAAATAGAAAAGCATGGCTTACCAAGTTCGGGAATCTTTGCGGATTATGATTCCGATGGAGATCAAGACATTTTTATTACTTACGGTTTTGGGTCACCTATTCTTTTAAAAAATGAATTAAAAGAATCAGGAAAAGCCACTTTTGTTGATGTCACAACCTTTGCTCAATTAGACAATTATTCAAATGCAACGTGTTCGGCTTTTTTTGATGCCAACAACGATGGCCTGCTTGATTTGCTAGTGGGAAATACTCTTCCAACAAATCTTCCTGGTTATCCTCAAGATAAACCAAGAAAACTCAATTTCTTTGATCTTCCTCAACCGGAATACGCCGGGGATGAGAGAATGTTCAACTTCATGCACGCCTCTTGGCACATGGCCAATAATGGGGGGGTGAATGATTTGTATCTACAAGTTCCTGGTGGAAAATTTGAGAAACAAGATCCCAAGCAGTGGGGTTTGACTGACACATTCTGGACCCTTTCAATTGCCACTGCCGACTATAATCATGATGGATTCGTTGATCTCTATATTGCCAATGATTTTGGTCCCGATGAATTGTATTACAACGTTGATGGAAAATTTTTCAAGAAAATTAAAGGCGAAATATTCGGAGATATCTCCAATGATACTTACAAAGGCATGAACGCTTCCATCGCTGACGTAGATCAAAATGGATATCAAGATGTATATGTTTCAAACGTCCACCATGAAATGCAGGCCGAAGGATCTCTTCTTTGGATGTTCTTCCCTGACGAAGATAGGTCCAAGCCATTGATCAAAGAAATGGCCACTCAATCTGGCGCTTTGAATGAAAACCGCTTTGGTTGGGGAGCAAGTTTTGCAGATCTCAATAATGATGGGTGGCCTGATCTCATTCAGGCCAATGGAATGGTGGATGATTCTATCGATAAGAAATATGAAGAGTGTCCGGATTTTTGGTACACCAATGAAAAAATCGCCCGATCACCTCCAGAGATTCACCGATATATTAACAAGTGGGGGGATATTCGAGGATACTGTATTTACGGTCAAGAAAAGGCGCGGGTTTACCTCAACAGTGGAAACATAGAAAACGTAAGTCGATTCTATGATGTGGCCGATGCTGTAGGTATCAGCGAAACGACTCCTTCACGGGGAGTAGCTGCAGGAGATTTAGATAATGATGGGGATTTAGACTTTGTGATCTCTAACCAATTTCAGACCCCTTCAGTTTATGAGAATAAAGCCAAGGGAGTCTTAGGAAATTGGACGCGGATAAAGCTTGAAAGTTTGAAACCCGAGTGCAATAGATCGGCCTTGGGTTCAAGAGTTACCGTAAGCTTTACTCAGGATGGGAATTTAAAGAAATTGGTGCAAGAGCTGGGAGTGCCTACTGGGTTTCAAGGACAAAATCCTCAGATCCTTCACTTTGGGCTAGGTACTTATGACAAAGAAATTTCTGTCGAAGTAGACTGGTGCTTAAAAGAGAAGAAATCTTATCCTATCACAACTCTTAATCAGCTCAATATTCTTACGCATAAATAAACTTTAGGGCCCTGCGATAGCGGGGCGCTTTTGCTTTAAATTGCTTACTTAAAAGCACTCTTGATTTTTGGAATGATTCCATCTTGCGAGATGCCCAATAAACCATTTGTGGCAGAATAATAAGATTTCGTGTCAGTGTCGAACGATTCGGGTAGCTCTGTTTAATGAGTTTTCTCATTCCCTTTAAAAGTACTAGTTGGAAAACCATATAGAGAAAGAACATAGGTATAATTGTCTTAATAAATCCGAATTTCTTAACCGTTGAATTATAAACATCAAACTGCAAAGGCACGTGAAAAACTTCATCCTGCATGTGAATTTTATTAAGTTCAAACCAAGGATCATTTTTATCTTCAATAACTGCAACTAATTCAGCAAAGTATGGAGCAGAAACCGCTTCAAATTTTGCTCCAATGAGTGTGATCGCCAGAGGATTATGATTTAAACAGAAAGCAGCAGCTTTTCTAAAAAAACGATTATGTATGAATAAAGGTTTTGAAGGGGCCTGCTGATCAATAAAGTTCTGGTATCCTTGAGTGTGATAGAGCTCTTCCCGGGCAAGGAGTCTCATACTATTTCTCACTTCTGGGTTTAAGTCCGAATCACTCTTTCTAAATTTGAAAAAACCATATACAAGGATTTTCTCCAAGAAAATTTGCATCTCTGCTATAAACTGAATGTAGAGGTGATATGAATCAGTTTTTTCTTTCTGAGTAAGCTTACTAAAAAACTTCATTGAATAAAGTGGAGCAATCTTTTCTTGATAGTGATTGGCATTCAAGCGCAGATCTTTGCGACTGTTGTAGGCAACCCATTTCGGTTTGAAAGAATGTTCGCGCTTTAGGTAGTCGTGCATGAATTGATTTTCAGTTTTCATAATATTTATTCCTGTACCAAGTTTTTTCTGCGATTTCCTAACATCTGAGTCAGAATGGGAATGAACTCTTGATCTTTAACTTTAGAACCTGGGCCAATGTTGGATTGAGCAGAGATGAAGGCTTGTCTGCCAATCCGGATGGGCAAGAAAAGGATTTCAATACTTCCATCAGCTTTAGTCGTGGCCAAATGACAAGAAAGGCAAGAGCCACCAACAAAACTTTTATCTCCCACAGTTAAGTGAGTACGGTCCAAGATTCTCACGTCAGGACCCCAATAAACTCTCTTCCCAATTTTGCTTCCCCAAAGACGAAGCCAATTTGAATAGATGCCTGGAAGTGAATTGATCACACCTTCAATGAAAGGAAAGATTACGTAAATCATTTGAAGGCGGTGTGCGATCATCCAGTGCGAAGTCTCAAATTCTGGACCAAACTGATGACGACCAATTTGAATCGGGAAGATGAGGCTAATAAAGCGATATAAAAGAGGAGATAAAAAATAGAGTACAAAAATCAAACTTCCGATGGTTTCAAGGGAAGGTGAATTGATGGACTTCGTAATCAAGTAAATCACAGCTAGGATTTGCACTGAAGGGTAAAACCACATCGATCTTTCAATGAACTTGCCGAGCATTTTCATACTTGGCCTTTGATGAGGCCAGTTTGCTTATTTGTTTTAAAAAGCAAAGTAGCTGCATCAGTTGATTTTGAAAGTGAGTACCAAGTTTTCCAGTCCATAGTGTTTGGAAATGTTTCTTTGATCCTTGAGAATTCATAACCCGGTAGATTAGGAAAAATATGGTGAATGGCGTGTTTATTAAATCCTAAAAGAATCCAGTTTGAGACCCATTCAGGAAATACGAGGTTTCTTGAGAAAACATCGTGATCTTTAACGTGGTAACTACTGTCATGTTCAAAATTCTCATCGCGAGTATCTGCTTGATCAACATGAACATGCTGACTGAACAGCAAAGGTTCAGAGAAGGCCATAAAGAGGTAATAAGCTGGAAGCCAAACTTTTAAAAAGAGAAGTGGTGAGAGAGAGACGAGAACTCCGTAAAAGATCACTGGCAGAATCATGCTGGCAATGATGCTCTTTTGTGATTTTGGGAAGAGGCTTTTAAGCATTTTGAAATTCCAAAAAGCTCTCACAGAGTATGAAAGACCAAAAATAGGTATCCAATATTTCCAGCAAAAGTTCATAACTTTCTTTTCGCTTTCTTTCAGGTCCTCAAAGCTTTTAGAAACAGTGGTCGGATCTTTATGTTTGTTTCCAGACCAGCGATGATGTTGACCGTGAATTAGTACCCAAGGCTTGTAGGGAATAATGGGACTTAAAGCGACGATGTAACCGAAGAAATGATTTACTTTTTTGTTCTGAATAAAAAATCCATGACCCATTTCATGCAAAAGAATCTGACCATTGAGAAATGAGAGAATCAAAAAAGCCTGACCCAAAAGATAGAGAAGATAAGATGATTGGAGTGAGAGTGAAATGCCCAAAGTAGTGAGGGCAAAAAACACGCCCAAGTGCATGTAGCCTTTGTAAGACTTTACCGACACGACGTTAAGCTCTTTTCTGTAAGATTGATATACTTTGTGGTCCATGCACCCATTTTAAAGGATGAGGAGGAGCAGTAGGGTTTGTCTGAACTTTTTACTTACCCATGAATACAATTTACACAAACAGAGGGCTAGTTTTTCCAGGTGCTTACAGTTGTATAGCAAAGGTGTCTAAAAGTTGGACACCTTAAGTGGAAGAGACATCCCTTCATGCCGTAGTCATTGCAGGCTATAATCCAGTTGGAGATGAATTTATTATGGCCCATTTCAAAAATAAAGATCTAACCTGCAACTAATATGCTGGGATTAGGCTTTAAGATTACATGCTTAGTATAAAAGAAAACGGCCAGAGAAAGTAGGGTGGATATGAGAAAACCCCAATATTCTATTCTTAAAAAAAACATGGCAGACAGCAGAGAGCCAACAGAAAATGCCAAAATTGTTTTGAGTCTCAAACTATTTCTACGCTTTTCAGTTTTTTTAAGCTCCTTAATTTTTAAGGCCCTGATCTTTATGAGGTTTAATCCAAAATCTGTGGCCAGACCAGTAATATGAGTCGTTCGGATTTGACCGGAAGTAAGGGAAACAAACAAGCCGTTTTGAAGTCCGCAGGTAAATGTTAAAATACATAACAGAAGAAAATCCCTTTGAAGAATAAGGGGCTCTCCGAAGTCACCAAAAAAACCTGTGACCCCTCCGATGAAAACAATACAGTTAAGAAAGAAAATACAAAGAATACCTCTAAGAACTTTGGGATCTCTTCCGCTTTCAAGTTTTCGGTCAATAAGATATCCCGCAAAAGCTGATCCACAAATAAAGGACAAAGGTGCCAGCATCATTTCTAAGGCAATCATAAACTCTGAAAGACTTAAGTTAATTCCCATGGCAGTTCCAAAGCCTGTCATATGAGACACAAACCGGTGAGAAGATAGAAATCCACCCGCATTGAGATAACCCGCATGAAACGCGAGAGTGAGCCACAGAATCTGATTTTTCCAATCTAGAACATGATTAAGTGGATTATGACTTTTACTCATAGTTGATACCTATAGGGTGTATCAATATTTGATCCAGGTGCCACAGTGACAAGATTCTTTAAAAGTCCGGTATTCAGATCATACACCCATCCATGAAGAATCGGAGCGTTCAAGTCTTTCCACGCTTTCTGAATGATGGAAGTGTGGGTGAGATTCTTTACTTGTTCTAAAACACTCAGCTCAACTAATTTATTTACTCTTTCACTCTCAGAGGAAATTTGTGAAAAAGTTTTTTCATGAAGTGCGTAGGTATCTTTAATATTTCGGACCCAGTTATCCAATAGACCCATGGAAGAATTGGACATGGCGGCCCGAATACCACCGCAATTGTAGTGACCGCAAACAATCACATGCTTAACTTTCAGACCTTCAACTGCATACTGAACGACACTTAATAAATTGAGATCGGTGTGAACAACAAGGTTGGCAATATTACGATGTACAAACATTTGTCCAGGATCGGAGTTGGTGATCTCAGATTCTGGAACTCGGGAATCTGAGCAGCCAATCCACAGATATTCAGGGCTTTGATCCTTGGCCATATTTTTAAAGTAGTCTTGATCTAACTGAAGTTTACTTTCTGACCAGGCCTTATTCTCTAGAAGTAATTGCTTGATCGCCTTCATGTGATCTCCTTAAATAATCGAGAAACCGCCAGACGGGATTTCATAAATGTGACTTTGTTATCAGAAAACGAAAAATCTTCTAACCACTCTTCAATTTCTGTATCGATAAAAATATTGCCCGTACCATCAATTAAAAGCTCAGCACCTTTAGGGATGGATTCTAAATGTTCACGAAGTTCACCTTTATTTAGAAATGTGACGTCTTTATAAAATTTGAGCAAATATCGCTCTTGATCGTGAACCAAAACCATAGTTCTGCGGGTGACTGATTTTAAGCTGAAAATAAGACCAACGCTAAAACCTGCAAAGATCCCCCAAATGAGGTCTGTAAAGAAAATCATAATTACTGTGACAAAAAACGGAAGCCAGTGATCTTTTCCGTGCGTGGCCATAAATTTGATATCTCTAAAACTGATAAGATTAAATCCTACAAAGACCAGAATTGTCGCCACTGTGGCCATGGGTATGTAGCTAAAAAGATCATAAAAGATGAGTGCAACAATTAACCAAATCGCGTGGAGGAAATTGGTCCATCGAGATTTTGCACCGAAGTCAACCGCTGCGGTTGATCTGATTAATACCGGCATGACTGGTAACAAACCTAAAAAACCCATAAGTGAATTAGTTATTCCCAATAAGCGAAGTTCTTTTTTGGTATTTATACGAGAATGTGTAGGGTCAATTTTTTGAAAAACATCTAGAGTGATGAGTCCCTCAAGTGAAATAACAGCAGTGATAATGATGGAGAGTTGAATAACATATTTCCAGTCTCCAACACTCATACCTAAAGACCGAAAGTGAACTCTAAAAGTATCAAAATGGAGAGTATGATTGGTGCCAAGGGCCCAGGCAGGATAGTAATAAATAAAAATCTGATTCAGAACAACTCCTACCGTAACCACTGTAAGAGTTGGAGAAAGAAAGGAGAGAGCTCCATTGGTTTTAGAGTGATGTGCAAGAAAGATTAAAATGAGAGTTGAAACAATAGAAATGGTAATAGAGCCAGGAAGAAAATTCTGCAAACCATAAAGAACTTCAGTGATTGTATTTCTACCATCAGATTCCGTGAACTGATCACTCTCTAAAAGAGATATGCCGTCATAACCCAACAGATGAGGCAGCATTTTTACTATGAGTATGAGTCCCATACCTGTAACCATCCCTCGTATAACACTTCGAGGAACAATATTTATCCATCTTTGGACATTAAAAAAGGAGAGGATTACAAGCCATACACCGGCAAGAAATATGGCATGAGAAACTCCACTCTCTCCGCCCATTTTAATGGAGGCCATGGAAACAAAAATACTCAGTCCAGCCGAAGGACCTACAATCGTTAACGGAGTAGATGAGAAGAGACTGAAGATAATCGCTGCGATGATAGCAGCCAGGATTCCGTCAGCAGGGTCTGCCTTTGATGCCACAGCAATTCCAGCGCAAATGGGAATTGCAACTAGGAGAAGTGATACTGAAGCCCACACATCTTTTTTATGGAAGGAATTAAACACTAAAATTCTCCCGTTAATGATACTAAGACTTTGATTTCATTAAACTAAATTAGCCTATTAATAATTTTTAATCCATCAAAATCTTCGTTCATGACCAACTTTCAAGAAAATCCGGCCATTAGGAGTCTTCTCCATCAAGGTTGAGTTCAGTATACTCAATTCATGAAAAAAACAATTTTGAGCGGAAGTACTGTGACAGGCGATCTTACCCTAGGAAACTATATTGGTGCGATCAATAATTGGAAAAAGCTTCAAGATGATTATGACTGTTTATATTTCTTAGCAGATCTACATGCACTCACAGTTTTTCAAGATCCCAAAGTTCTCAGAGAGCGCACATATAGTTTTTTTGCTCAGTACTTAGCACTGGGCCTAGATCCACAAAAGAATATTATTTTTGTTCAGTCTCAAGTGCCAGAGCACACTGAGCTCTCATGGATTCTCACTTGCCTAACACCTTTGGGTTATCTCAATCGAATGACTCAGTTTAAAGAGAAGTCAGAGAAGCATGTGAAGAATATTAATGCCGGTCTCTATACTTATCCCATTCTCATGGCCTCAGATATTCTACTCTATCAAGCTGATATGGTTCCCGTAGGAGAAGATCAGAGGCAACACATGGAACTGTGCCGTGATATCGTTGGCTTCTTTGAAAACCGCTATGGTGCAGGAACCTTCAAAATGCCTGAAGCATATGTGGGTAAAATGGGTGCCCGAGTGATGTCCCTGCAAGATCCTGAGAAAAAAATGTCTAAGTCAGATGAGAATGAGAAAAACTTTGTCTCTATTATCGATGAGGCCAAAAGCATTGAGAAAAAAATTAAATCTGCGGCCACTGACTCAGGAACGGAAGTGAAATTTGATCTAGAAAATAAAGCAGGTCTTTCAAATCTCATGACAATCTACTCAGTTCTTTCAGGAAAAACCACTGAACAGATTGAAAGTGACTATATGGGGAAAATGTATGGTCACCTTAAAGTGGATTTAGCCGAATTAGTGGTGGAGACTCTTAAGCCTGTGCGAGAGAAGTACTTGGATCTCATGAAAAATAAGGATTATCTGGATCAACTCATGAAATCCGGAGCCGATCGTGCTAGGCCGCGGGCGCAGGCAACTGTCAGGAAAGTCTATGATGCTGTCGGATTAGTGAAATCTTAACTGTCTAAAAAATCGACACCCTCTGTAATATATTTCTCTGCACTTTAGAAAATTTCATCCGCGGATTATGATCTGATGAGTATTAACTTACCTCGGAGGTCTATTTTGAAATTTCTGGTCGCAACTTTGATTGCATTATTCAGCCTTTCTTCATTTGCTCAAGAATGTGCTTCATCATTATCTCAACTCCGCAATTTGGTAGGTAACCCATCACTTTCAACTGTCTGGGTTGAAGCTGCTCCGAAAACAGGTGGTCCAGTGACGGTAAGAATTAATGGTGCAGTATCTCTCAAAATTTCAATTGAAAAAGTAGGGTACGGTCTTTGG
>CAMDDI010000059.1 GCA_945890905.1 Bacteriovorax stolpii | reverse complement strand
TATACGTTTAAGAGACATCGCGAACATTCTGACTGATTTATTCAAGGATCTTAAGATTGGATCTGCTGATTAGATTAGAAAGAGACAACCCCACCGCAGTTAACTAGCATTAAAACATCTGATCTTTTTATTACTTAAACCAAGGAAAGGTTGTCTCATGGATGATTCTAAATCTGCTATTTTAAAACGGCTACTAGAACTTAAAACTCAAACCCGCTCCCATGACATTAAGCTCAAATTAAACCTTTTTATTAAGGCCCTAAAGCTTGGAAATGTCGCTGAGGCCTGTAGTCGCATGGGAATGGGCAGAACTTTTTATTACAAGTGGTGGAAGCGATTAGAGAAGTCTGACTTTAATCTTGATTCACTCAATGAGCTCTCTCGTAAACCTAAATTCTCACCTAACAAAACTTCACCTGAGGTAGAAGCTAAAATCTTTGATCTGAAAATATTGAGTCATGGTTCGCTCATGATTCAAGGAATTTTAAAGCGAGAGAAAATCAAAATCTCGGTCCCAACGATCAGTCACATTCTGAATGAAAGAAAAGAGGTCACTGCAATCGAGAGGAAAAGGCTTAACCCGCACAACAAACGTTATGAACTACCAATTCCAGGGCAAAGACTTCAAATGGATGTGAAATATGTTCCTCATAAAGTTGAGGGAAAGAGAGTCTACACCTACGTCGCAGTAGACGAATGCACGAGGTGGAGATTTGCTTATACCTTCGACTGGCTCGACCACGGAAAGACCGTTGAGTTTTTAGAAATGCTCAAAGAAGCTTGTCCATTCCCCATTGTTTGTATTCAAACGGATAATGGATTTGAGTTTACGATGAGATTAAATCCTAACATGCCAAAAGATTACGAGCACCCGATGGATACCTGGTGCCGTGAGAATAATATTGTTCATAGGCTGATTCCACCTGGGGTAAAAGAACTAAATGGAAAGGTCGAGAGGTCGCATCGAATTGATGACCAGTACTTCTACTGGAAGGCACCAGACAAGTGCTTAAAGACTTTTAACGAAAGCCAGCAAGCTTGGATGAAGTATTACAATGAGGAGAGACCTCATTATGGAATTGGCTTCTTAACACCGGTTGAAAAGCTTCAGGAACGGCTTTTGAATTTGGGGCAAGAACTTCTCTCTCAAGAGATTAACTGGATTAAGAATCAATTTTTGATGGAAGCTCCCGTTAAGGTTTTTAACCGATACGGAAGCTTTAATGTTAAATTAGCTGCTTAAGGTCGTGTTCGTGATCAATCTTTAGACAACATTTCATCCGTTAGACTATTAAGCTGCAATTAGCCCCATAGAATTTCACTATTCATTATTTTTGTTAGTTAAAAAAGTTTCGACTATTGGATATTGACGTCGCAATACCCACACCCACACCAAAGGTCAGCATACTCGATCCCCCATAACTCATCAGCGGCAGCGGAATCCCCACAATCGGCAAGAGACCTGAGACCATCGCCATATTTATAAAGGTGTGCCAGAAGAAGATCGACATAATTCCGATGATCAAGACGGAGTCAAAGAATCGCTGTACTGAGGTCGCTAGCCATATGAGCCGCATAAAAAAGACCAGGTAGAGAATCACCAAAAAGACTGAACCAAAGAATCCGTGCTCTTCATTAAATATAGCGAACACAAAGTCTGTATGATTTTCAGGTAGATAGTTCAAAGAGGCCTGAGAAGAGTTTTTAAAACCCTTTCCGAATAGTCGACCTGATCCAATCGCAATTTCAGATTGAATCGCATTGTAACCAGATCCTTTGGCATCTTCGTAAGGATCGATGAAGGTGTGAATACGCTTTCTTTGATATTCTTTGAGACCAAAGTTATACATCAAAACTCCGGAGACCAGACTAATCACTCCAAGGGTCGCAATCGTTTTCCAACGCAGACGTTTATAGAAAATCATCATGGCAAAAATAAACAGAAGCAGCATTCCCGTACCCAGGTCGGGCTGAATGATAACCATGATGGCAGGAATTATGGTGATAATTCCTGGCAAGATGAGTTCTTTGAAACCCAGCTGTCTTTCAGGATTCACTTTTGTAAAGTAGCGGGCCAGTGCGAGAACTAACCCCATCTTCATAAACTCAGAAGGCTGCATTCTAATGGGGCCAATCACAAGCCAGCGCTGAGCTCCCATCCCCACTTTCCCCATTAAGAGAACTAAGAAGATAAGAAACAGAGTCACCACGTAACCCAAGTATGAGACTCGTTCAAAAGTTTTGGGATTTAAAAAACTAATTCCGACGGCCACAGACATGGAAATAAAAAACCAAATAATTTGGGACTTATAAAGATTGTCTAGACCCTCGTGTTGCTGAGAATGAGTCGCCGAATAAAGGTTGAGCACTCCCACCAAGAAAATGGCGGCCATGCTCCCTAGGAAACTAAAATCATAGCGTTTAAAAAATTGGACGAGTGTTTGGTTCAAAGTATAGCTCCGTTAATCATTCTTCATGAGTGGGCGCAGGCGCATTCGAGCGAAGTGATTTAACCCAGTTCTCCCGGATGACTTTATCTTGTTCAAGATTTTTTAAGTACATCTCAGGATGATATTTTTTCATGTAAGTTGTGATCACTGCTTCTGCTACAGGCGTGGCCGCACTTGATCCGTGACATCCGTGTTCTACGATAACTGCCGCTGCAATTTTCGGATTATCATAAGGTGCAAAGCCCACGAAGAGACCATGGTGACGAGATTCATAATCCATGTTTTCACACTTCTGATAAACCTTATCCGCACTGGCACCTTTCACCTGGGAAGTTCCGGTCTTGCCGGCCATTAAGATTCCCTGACCACGACGGGCAAAAGCAGTTCCTTTAGGATTGTTCACCACTTGGAATAAACCTTCGCGAACAAATTTTAAAGTCTTCTGATTTTTCATATCGATTCTAGAAAGAAGCTCAGGTGTGAAAGTTTTCACAAGCTCCCCATCTGTGTCGTAGATATCTTTAACAACGTAAGGACGGAAAATCTTCCCGCCGTTAGCAATGGCCCCGTATGCTGTGGCCATCTGAATGGTTGAGGCCAGAACGTAAGACTGGCCAATGGCACACGAGAGAGTCTCCCCTGCTTGCCATTCTTGTCCGTAGCGCTTCTTCTTCCATTCTTTAGTAGGAATTAATCCGGCCACTTCCCGGGGAAGTGAAATTCCCGTTCTTCCACCCATACCAAAAGCTTTGGCGTATTTAGCAATAGAATCGATATCCATCCGATTAGCGGCTTTCTGGAAATATACGTTACAAGATTCCCGAATCGCTTTCACTAAAGTCGTAGGCCCGTGACCTTCTTTTTTCCAGCAGTGATAAACCTTACGACCTAAACGGAATGATCCATTACAGTTAACTTCTGTATTCTCATCAATCTCGCCTTCTTCGAAAGCTGCGATACCAGTTAGTGCCTTGAAGGTTGAACCAGGAGAAAAGTGTTCTTGGATATTTCTATCTCGCAGAGGATGCTCTTTATTTCCTACAAGACTTCGCCAGTACTCAGGAGTCAATCCACGGGAGAATTGAGAAGGATCAAATGAAGGACGAGACACCATGGTCAATACTTGGCCCGATTCAATGTCTAAAGCTATGATCCCACCGACTTTTCCTTCAAGGGCATTGAAGGCAGCAATTTGCATATCGCGGTCAATTGTGAGTTTAACATTCATTCCAGAGAGTGGTTTTTCGTCCTCAATCCCTTTAAATAAGTTATCGGTATTGATGTAGCGCTTTCTTCTTCCTCGAGCATCCACTTCAACAAATTCGTGTCCGTTTTCACCGCGAAGATACTTATCTAACTGCTCTTCAATTCCGAACTGTCCGATAAAGTCACCGAGGCGGTAATCAAAACGGTCACGCTCTCTAAGTTTAGGAAGCTGAATCTGAGAAACCTCAGAAATGTAGCCAAGTAAGTGCGCACCAATTTCTTTATCCCGGTACTCTCGGGAAATAAATGTATCAACACTCACACCAGGAAGATCTGCATTCTGAGTTTCAATCTGGGCCAGCTCTTCAAACGAGATGTTCTTTTTAATAATGAGTGGTCGGTACTTAGCTTGATTAGAGTTTTTCTTTAAGATGCCGTTAATGGATTCGATATCCATGCTCATAATCTTTGAGAGTTTCTTCAAAGTTACTTCTCGCTCAAGCAAAAACTGAGGAGTGAGAATGGCATCGAAGCGGGGAATGTTATCAACAAGCAACTGATCGTCGCGTGAGTAAATGAGTCCACGAGGGGCCCACACAACTTCTTTTCTCAGACGGTTTTGGATGGAGTAATTATGAAGAGTTTCCCCTTTATACACTTGCAAATACCAAAGACGAGAGAGGACCAAGCCGAAGGCGGCTGTGATGATATAAGATAGCAGGGCTGCGCGATCTTTGTGGATCTTGACGAGTTCTTCTTCACCGAACATATTTAGATTTCAACTCCACGTGGTCCACCGTCACTTGGAACTCTCCAAATGAGACCTAAAATCCAAAAGAGGATTGGTGAAATGAGGGAGAGAAAAATACTTCCAGGAATGAAACTGCCGATAAAGAGTCCGAATTTATCAAAGTCTCCAATCTTTAAACAGATGACAAGAGTCACCGTGAAAAACCAGATCACTTGGAAGAACTGAACCACCAACATGGTCATAAAAGCCGTCGTTAAGTGGAGAAGCTCTTTAAGATAGTTTGCTGAGAGCATCACAATCACACCAGCGAGAGTTCCCAGTGCCCAGCCTTCAATGGAGAAAATCGAGTGGACCATTTGAAGTCCCAAGATCATCCAAGGAACACCAGGTGAGTCCATGCGAATAGCAAGGAAGAGAATAATCAAAACGTTAAAAGTTAAGCGGTACTCTTTCCAACCTAAAACGGGCAAAAGAGTTGAAGTGATAATTTCTAAACCAATGAGCATCGCAATGGTGATGGCGTAAGAAATAAGAACTTGGGATAAACGCATTCTCATGTTTTAGTCTCCACGATGGGGGCCACTGGTGCCTTTGATGGTGCAGTCGTCGGAATGACTGTCGGCTCTGTTTTAGGCTTGAGTTCCTGCGACTGCTCTTGAAGTGGAATGAGAACGAGAACTTCTTCAAGTTTATCAAAATCAACACTCGGAACAACTTCCAAAGAGAGAGTCATTCCAAAATTTTCTTTGGTGATATCTGTGATCATCCCCACTTTAATACCTTTAGGATAAATCCCACCGACACCAGCAGTGATGAGCTTATCGCCTACTTCTACTGGTTCATTTCTCATAATGTATTTAAGTGCGCATTTAAAGTTAAACACACCTTCCACAATTCCGTGAGTGCGGGTTCTTTCAACCACTACATCCACACGGTTGTTTTGGTCTAGGATAGTGAGCACATCAGAATAGTTTTCAGTGGCACGATAAACATATCCCACCAGACCATGATCAGTGATCACAGGGGCCATAACTTTAATCCCGTGATTAGTCCCCTTGTTGAGACGGATCACTTTAAATTCGTTAGCCGAATCCCATCCAACAACTTGAGCGAGAACTCTTTGTGGGGAGAGGCCATCCGAAAAGTTAAGAAGTTGCTTGAGACGAAGATTTTCTTTGCGAATTTCTTCCATACTTGTGAGATCACTCTCTAAACGAGAAATTTGTTTCTTAAGAATGTTGTTTTCTTTCCCTGTATTCACAATCATCAAATAGTTTTCCCAAAGCGAAGACATGCTCTTTTTGGAATTAGCGATCCCTTCCTGAACCGGAGCGATCACTTCTGTGACAATCATGTTGAACAAGGTCGGTTCACCGATATTGAAGCGTTTTTGCGAAATGCCATAAATCGCAAAGATCGCCACAATCAGGTTATTGACTAGTTTGGTCTTTGAAGACTCGTTGATTAGTTTCAATGCTTAAGCCCTTATTTTAAACTTATCCGTATAGAGTAAACGAAATCAGGCATCTCGCCAACGAAGTTTCGAGATAAAAGTCTTTGACCTCACCCACGAAACCCCGATAAAATGACTTGCATTTATTTGATCAAAGGAAACCCATGAGAAACGCTTTTGCTAGCAAGTTGTCTTACTTTATTCTGACCTTTATCTTCCTGATAATTACGGCCAGTTTTTTATTCTCAAATTTTGATAATTTCTCTCTGGGAACATCAAAACATGTCGCTACCGTGGACGGCACTCCAGTAACGATTAAAGAGTATCAAGTGGCGCTTGCCCGCCAGGTGGAATTTTTCAATCAAATGATGGGCGGCTCTGGAATGACTCAGAAGCAACTTGAGGAAATGGGCATTAAACAATCAGTAGTGAACAGCTTGATTCAGCAAAAATTGATCCTCAACTCTGCCGACAAGATGGGCTTCGTTGTGTCATTGGAAGAAGTGAAGGCTGAAATTAAAAATATGCCTTACTTCAAAACTAATAACCAATTCGATGTAAATCTCTACCGCAACGCACTACAGGGCAACGGCTACATTCCTACTCAATTTGAAGAACTCGTCAATAATGACTTAAAGCAAAAGAAAGTTGATGAACTTTTCACATCGGCCTTGGTTTCTGAAGGTTATGTTCGTGACGTGATGAAATTCAAAAACCACGTGGTTTCAATTCAAGGTGTAAAAATCAGCCGTCAGTCGCTTTCTCCCCTTGTTTCTGTGTCTGAGCAAGAAATCAAAGATTATCTAGCTAAGCCTGAAAACATGAAAGAGCTTGAAAAATCTTATAACGAAAATCTTTCAACTTATAATAAATCAGAAGAAGTTAAAGCTCGTCACATCTTGATTCAAGGTGATGATGCTAAGGCCTTAGAAAAAATCAAAGCACTTAAAGCTCGAGTGAATACAAAAAACTTTGCTGATATCGCTTCAAAAGAAACTGAAGATCAAACTGGAAAATCTAACGGTGGAGAACTGGGTTGGTTTTCAGCAGGAAGAATGGTTCCTGAATTTGACGCTGTCGCATTCAAAATGGTGAAAGGAACAATCTCTGATCCTGTAAAAACTCAGTTTGGTTATCACCTCATCTATCTTGAAGATAAGAAAGGTGCTGAATCAAAAACTCTTGATATGGTTAAAGGTCAGCTAGCTCAAATGGCCGTTCAAAAGACGAAGGCCCAGGATCTCGATAAACTTTTAAAGTCCGAAGAAGCGCGTTTGAGTGCAGCACTTACCTCAGGCGACACTGCTACAGTTGAAGCAACAGCCAAGAAAGTTGAAGGTCAATTCTTTAAGGCCACTGACGTAAACCAATTTGACCAAACTCTCTCAGGTGCAGCTCTATCTCCACAAGAGTCTGAGCAGATCTTTAAATCCGCTCCGAATACCGTCATCAATCTTGGAAATGCTGGAACAATTTATCTAGTGAAGGTTCTCTCTATTAAAAATGGTGCAGACACCATCACTCAAGAGCAACTTAAGGCCGAGGTCGGAAACCAAAATCAACTTCTTACGCGTAAATCTCGTGAAGAGCTCATTAAAGTGATGAATAATAAGGCCAAAATCACAACCAACGCCGCTCTTCTCTAAAAATTTTCCTCAGAATGGCTTTCATAGGGCGCTTTTCAGCGCCCTTTTTATTGTCACAAACTTGAAAATATTGTATTTTTCTCGCCTATGGCCGATAAAAACTCACGCTTCAAAGAAAATGTTCCAGGGCAATATTACGTGGATGATTCATGCATAGCATGTGATGCCTGTTGCGTGGAAGCTCCGAAAATCTTTGCTATGAACGATAATGATGGTCACGCCTTCGTGATGCTTCAGCCAAAAACTCCAGAAGAAATGGTTGATGCTGAGAATGCCCGTGCAGCTTGTCCTGTTGAGGCCATTGGTCGCGACGGTTAGACTCCTCACACTCTCCTGACAAATCCCTGACTCATTTCAAATATCCTTCACAAGATCCAAACTTAACAAGTCAAAGTCTGCTTGGCATTATCCGGCCAACGAAAAACATAACTTGGAGAAAAAATGAAACTCACATGGATTGCACTTGGTCTAACTTTGTCTGTTAACACATTGGCATCAACAGTTATCTCAGGAAACGCAACAGGTATTAAACTCTCGTTTGTGAATGTCACAAGCATTTACTCAGAGTTTAAACCAATTCCTTGTACACTGCCAGATTCAGATTTAAACGACTGCAAATGGCCAACGGCTTCCAAGAAAATTGTCCAAGTCACAGTGGACTATCACTCAAGTTCAATTGCTGATAGTGAAGAGAGCTTTGTTACAAATTTTGATCTCTCAGATTTTACTGCCGAAGAATTAACAGCACTTTCAAGTAGAAATGCAGGTGTTCGAATGAGAGCAGGTAGAAACTTATTTGAAGTTAAAGTTGTAACTGAATACCGAACGGTTTCTCAGACGGTTTGCCAGGCAGACTCAACTATTGATTGTATTGACGGTAGAAATTCATACACAGATACCTATGTGACAAAAGTCAAAGTTGTAAACGTAGTTCGCAATTAAATTTTAGATTGTTATATAAAAAAAAGGGCACCCTTACGGGTGCCCTCCTGGAGTTGAAATTAACTAGGTGTTAGGAGCTAGAGACTATTAACGTTTAATGTTAAGAACTTCTTGCAACATTTGATCAGCTGTTGTGATAGTTCTTGTGTTGGCCTGGAAGTTACGTTGAGCGGCCATTAGTCCAATGAACTCGTTAGCAATATCAACGTTTGATTGCTCAATAGACTTCGCCAAAACCTCACCACGACCATCTGCACCTGGCTTACCAAGAGCCGCTTGACCAGACTTACGAGTTTCTTTGAATAAGTTCTTACCAGTTTTGAATAGACCTTCATTATCTTCGAATTTGGCCACTGTAACTTGACCAAGTTCCATTTGCTTACCGTTATCATAAACCGCAGTAAGAATTCCGTTATCATTGAAAGACATTGAAGCCAGAGTTGCTGCAGAAGAACCATCTTGAGAGTGACGGGCCACAGTTGATTTAGAACCAAACTGTGTCGAAGCATCAAGACCAGTTCCGCCTTCTTTAACAGATTTACCAAAGTCAAAGTTGATCTGTTGATTAGCAAGAGCACCTTTGTTGAAGTTGAAAGAATTTTTTCCTTTAACTTCTTCTTCAAGCGTCCCTTTTTGGTTAAAGCGAAGTGAACCACTTGCCATTTCCACCATCTCGCCAACTTTACCACCAGCTGCATCTGCACCATCAACCATTGCGTGATAATCCCAGTTCGCGCCATCAGCAGTTTTGTTGTAGTACATAGTTACAAGGCGAGCAGTACCGACGTTATCGTATACAGTTACCGAAGTATTGAAGTTAGAAGTTTTATCAGGATTCTTCGGATCGAAAACCATTACGTTTTCGCGAGAATCTAAGTTCATCGACATTTTGATTTCAGATGTCGGAGTAGCCGCGATGTTAGTATTACCAAGTTTGATAGCTCCCATCTTATTTGTGATGTTACCTTTTTCATCAGGCTGGAATCCATTAACTTTATAACCGTCACCGTTAACCATGTAGCCTTCCTTATCAAAGTGGAAAGCACCGTCACGTGTGTACCCCTTACCAAATGGTGCATCCACTTGGAAGAAGCCGTTACCGTTGATTGCGATGTCTGTGATGTTTTGTGTACGAGTAATTGTACCTTGAGTGAATTGCGGGGTAATGTGAGCTAGTTTCGCTCCTGAACCCATCTGATCTCCGCCATCAATACCTTTAAGTGAGCTTGCGAGCATGTCTTGAAATTCTGCTCTTGATGACTTGAACCCGTTGGTACCAGCGTTAGCGATGTTGTCACCGATGACTCCCATTGCAGAGCCGGCAGCGTTTAAACCCGTTACACCAGTGTTAAAAGACGAAAGAATACTCATGCATGTCCCTCCTAGACCCAGGCGAGGGGATTCGAAGACTACAGCTTCTCATCCAGTGGCTTCCAGAAAAGGACCAGCCGACCTCATTGCCCAATTAATATTAAAACACCTATATAAAACTGCTACTCCTAAGCAGATCTACATCATAAATAAAGTCGAATCGATTTTAGTAAATACGTTTTCGTTCATGTTGTTTTTATCAACTGCTGTCACAACTGTGTTCTTGTCTACGTCAATAACGTAGGCAGCTTTGTTGGTGATCACCAGCGAATCATGTCCGCCTTTAGCACGTAACTTACTAACCGCTTCTTTAAGCTTCATGTACTCATTTCCATCAAGCTCTATATTTCGCTCTTGCAATCTCTTCATTGCATGAGCTGATACGTTTACTTCTTCACCAACATTTTTCTTCGTAACCTGAGGCTGACGAAGATCGTTGTTAGATAACTGATCAACAAGCCCTTTGAACTCGCTCTTATCACCTTGCTTGAGAGCATTTGCTTGTTCGGCCTTCTTGTTATCAGAAGGTAGCGAAGAAACATTAGGAATAAGAAACGAATTAACCTTGTTGCTCATTTAATCGTAAATTCCTTTACCAGTGTTTTCCTTGTAGGCATTCATCGCCTGTGGAACACTTTTCGCACTTGATGCGTTATTTGATTGTATCATCGAACCACCGTGCCCCGACAAGCCGGAATTTAATGCCTGTGCTGCATTAACATTATTAATCGCGCCGTGAGTTTGCGTATCAGCAGTGTGAAAACTTGCTACATCTCTTAAATAAACTTTTTGTCCATTCACTGTAAGAACTGGTTCACCATCATCAAAGTTTACTGATGAAACAACACCGGTCGCTTCAGTGCGTGTACTAACTTCTTGTCCATTCACATCCCAAGCTTTAACTTGTGCGTGATAAGTTCCTTTCACTGCAGGTGTTCCGTCGAGAGCAACTCCATCCCAAGTCACTTGATGTGAGCCTTGAGACATTCCGTCTTTCCAGATTTCCCCCATGATATTATTTTTTTCATCGAGTACGCGAACCATCACCTTAGATGCTTCACCGTCGAGTTTGAAAAGAATGTCACCTGGGTCACCACTTTCTTTCAAATTAATTGTTGAACCAGTGGTCACAATTTTTTTACCTACAAAAGATGCAGCGTAAAATTTATCCTGAATCGCCTGGTTCTTATTACCTTGATCGAATTTCTTATTTAAATTTGTGAGTTGTTCAAGTTGCGAGAACTGAGCAAGCTCACCTGTGAACTTACTTTGATCCATTGGATTCATGGGATCTTGGTTTTGTAATTGGAAGGTTAAGAGTTTCATGAACTCATCTTTCCCCATGGCATTGTGGGGACCCTCTTTAAAAACTTCATTCTTTGGTTTATAACCGGTAGCTTTGTTGATGAGTTCTTCTTTCAACTCAGCTTCAGACTTTGTTTTGCCCGCAAGAGATTTCGGTCCCATCGTCACCTGACGATACTGACTTTCTTGTGTAGTGATTGGACGACCCATTTCAGGCATTAGGCTGCTTCCTTATCACTTAAAGTTTTCCAGAGATCCTGACGTCGGTCAGAGTCATGACGACGCTGATTCTGTTCAGAGTTGAAATTCTTTTCTTGTCCTGCTCCACCGCGACCTGACTGATGATTCATATCAAAATCATTTTTGGCAGTATGCTGAGGAGTTTCGACTTTCATATCAGAAACCGCAAGGCCTGCTCCACTCAAGTGAGAGAGAAGATCTTTTGAGTTTTGCTGGAAGAAGTTTTTACCATCTAAGGTATGTGTTCCGATGTTAATGGCAACGGCATCAGCATTTGCACCTAACACAGATTTTTGAACAGTAATATCAATCATGCCGAGCTCAGCATGGTTGACTCTCATATTTACAGTTGGCTCTTTAGCCGCTTTGGCCTGAACAATGTAATCTGAAATTTGAGTCATGATTTTATCTGCACTAGAAGATTTGATATGAGACATATCAAAAACTTTTGCAGGAGCGTGAGTCTCTGAACTCATCGGAGTTCCGCTTTGCTCTTTTTGCATGTTAAGAATAAATTGCTGAGAGTTAACAGCACCATCAGCAGCTTGCTTAGAACCTTGGATATCATTTACGATTTGAGTTTGCTTCAAGCCATTTTCTGCAGCCATTTTTTGAACGTTGGCCTTATTCATACCGTAGCCATTTACTGGAGCAGCTTTTTTAGCAGCGGCTGCATTTTTTTGAGCTACGAAATCTTCCATATTCATCAATTGAGGATCAACTTCAGCTTGAGTCAATTCGATAGCTGGATTGCGGCCAGCATTGGCAACTTTTGGAGTCTTAAGCATCGCCTGGGTAAGCTCGTCTTTAATTTCGCCTTCCACGGCCACAACTTCCTGACCTTCAACCACTGGCATTTCGCCATTAGCGATCTTCAAAACTTCAGCATCAGTCAAAGTTTTCACTTCAACTGTAGATGGATCAATCGCCTTCTCAACATCTTGAGTAAGAGCAGGATCAAAAATTTTCGGACTGACGTCGCCAGAGTCACCGGCGGCTTCAGGATTTACAAGTTTAGAAGGTTGCTCAAGAGTTTGCTCTTTAGCAACTTTCACTGGTTTCACTTCTGTTTCATCTGACATGCTCGCGGCTTTCAACTCGCTCTCAAAATCTGAAGCTTCAGATTTTGATTTGCTCTCAATACTCTTCGAAGGAGCTGGGCTCTTCGAAGATGACGTTGACTTAGTTCTCTCAGGCAAATCTGCCTTAGGAGCTTTCAGTTCAACGGGTTTATTGTAAGCGGCCTGTATCATTTATTCCCTTGGGGGATGAAAAAAGTTAGTGGTCCTACGAGATATTATTCCACAGTTGCGTTATCAAAATATAGCGGGGCAGAAACTTCCTGAAATACTTTAGATTTATTTTTTGGATAGGCATTAAATGCCATTTGCCCGCGCGGAAACCCAAAAAAGGTAATTTTTACCTCTTGATTCTTAAGGAATGAGCACATTTTAGTTGGAAGATAATGTATTTAAGAAAATATGACGGTGAAAGGTATGAGAAGAAAAACTAGCGCTTCATCTCAAGGTACTGCTTCTGAAGCTTGGCCGAAACATCTTTTTCCATGAAGTTAAATATCTTTGAAGCCTTTTTAGCATCAATCATCTGGAGGATTTTTACCGCAATGTCTGAATCTTGAACTGAAAGAACTGCTGCGGCTTTCTCTGGCTTCATGTTCGATACCATGTCCACTAGCTGACCCACACGGGCCTTACTTTCTTCATCATTCTTTTCCACACAACCAATGAAGCTTTTTTGCTTTTCAGCTAAGTCAGAATATCGTTTAGCAATGTCGGCTTCTGATACCCGGAAAGCATCTTGGCGTTTTTGGAATTCGATTTCGCGCAGATTAAGCTTTTCTTCCTTGTCCATGATCTCTTTAGTGAGTTCAGAGACCGATTTATTCTTAATGGTGTCGATTTTCTTTTTTACTTCTTCATTTACTTTTTTAATCCACTCTTCTTCGGTGTAAACACGCTTGGCCGGAGCCTGTGGAGGAGCACTGAGAGCTGCATTCGCAGAGAGGATTAAAAGAAGTAATAAACACAGCTTCATGGGATCAAACCTTTTCATTTCTATGGTTAAGCCAGATTTGAGTCTGCTCTTCCACTTTCTGATCAATTTCTTTGTTCGCGGCTTTACGCCATTCATTATAGTCTTTTTCTTTGAGATTTTCGACGACCTTGAGTTCGCCTCGAAGAATGGCAAGCTCCTGCTTCTTAGTTTCAACCTTCTGCTCTTGCTTGATGCGATCACGCTTTAAAAGTTCGATGTTGCGCTCTTTACCAGCGACCAGCATTGGGAACGCCTGGAGTTGACCACCCGTCATTCCGTTTTTAAGTGATCCTTCTTGAATAGCGTAGTATTTTTCGATTTCTTTTTGATCATAGATAAGCTGGTCATCAATGCGGTTAAGCTCCATCAAGAGTTGCCCTAACTCCATTCGACAGTTTTCTTCATTTAGTTTTCTGAGTTTAAGCACGGGCTCTAGGCGGAAAGCATAACGTTTAATCATTTAAATCACCTAAAGTTAGGATCTACAGCTTTCTCTGCCTTGCGGGCAATCTCAAGCATGCGATCAAAAATTTCTTCGATGGTAAATGACTCTTCGACTTGCTGACGAAGAAGATTGGTTAAATCATCGTAAATCACAATAGCTTTATCGACTTTCGGATTTGAGCCTCTCGCGTAGGCACCCACAGTAATAAGGTCTTCTGACTCTTTATAAGCGGCCAGCAAATCTCGCAAGTGACTGGCCACGATTTTATGTTCTTTAGTCGCCACTTTAGTCATTACCCGGGAGATTGAACCGAGAACATCAATGGCCGGATAATGGTTTCTAGCAGCTAATTGCCGGGATAAAACAATGTGTCCATCAGAAATCCCCCGGACCGCATCTGCGATCGGTTCATCCATATCTCCACCTTCAACGAGTACAGTATAAATCCCAGTAATAGACCCTGCACCAGCTTTAGTTCCCGCGCGCTCCATAAGTTTAGGGAGTTTTGCAAACACGCTTGGTGTGTAACCTTTTTGCCCTGGAGGTTCACCGGTTGATAGAGCGATCTCTCGGTTGGCCATGGCAAAACGAGTGATTGAATCCATCATAAGTAAAATATCTGAACCTTGATCACGGAAATATTCAGCAATGGTAGTTGCAGTGTAAGCTGCTTTAGTTCGAATAAGTGCAGAAGTATCCGATGTGGCCACAACTACAACTGAGCGCTTAATACCTTCTTCACCTAAGTCTGATTGAATGAATTCGAGAACCTCACGACCACGCTCTCCAATGAGGGCAATGACGTTAATATCTGCATTGGTGTTTCGGGCAATCATACCCATAAGAACCGATTTACCCACACCGGAGCCGGCCATCACAGCTAAACGCTGACCTTTACCTGCTGTAATAAAACAATTAATTGAAGCAATCCCAGTATCAAGGGGCTCTCTGATGGGCGGACGATCCAAAGGATTGAGTGGGGTGCCGAAAATTGATCTCTTCTCAAAAGGACCTTCAATTGGCCCCTTGTTATCCATCGGATTTCCCTGAAAGTCGACCACCCGACCCAACATGTTTGGCGAGATCATAACTTCTGTTACTATTTCTTTTAAGTGAATCGTTGTCTGTGAATTGATGCCTGAGATTTCATTGTAGGGCATAACCATAC
>CAMDDI010000058.1 GCA_945890905.1 Bacteriovorax stolpii | reverse complement strand
AGAGAACTTTAACTTTCTCTCCCCCGGTGAGCTCTTTCATTTTCTTTTGATGTAAATTTTCTTTGATACCAAGACCTGCTAGAAGTGACGAAGCATTGGCCTCTGCTTCCCAACCATTCATCTCAGCAAAGAGACTCTCTAATTCAGCTGTCCTCTCACCATCTTTATCTGAAAAGTCTTCCTTAGCGTAAAGAGCATCCTTCTCTCTCATAATTTCAATGAGCTTCTTGTGTCCTAAGATCACCGTATTGAGCACGGCTTCTTCTTCGTAGGCAAAATGGTTTTGAGACAGAACCGCTAACCTCTCCCCGGGTGAAATTTCAATGCGGCCAGCAGTGGGAGAAATCTCCCCGCTCAAGATTTTAAGAAAAGTGGATTTCCCAGCGCCATTTGCGCCAATAATTCCGTAGCAGTTTCCGGCCTGAAATTTTAGATTAACATCATCAAAAAGTGTGCGCCCACCAAACTGAAGGCGAAGATCATGAACGGCCAACATGTCATTATCCCTGTGTGAATTTTGGGCTTACCTTAGCACAGGAAATGGCAGTGGAAAATATCTAAAGGGTAGTATTCTCAGCGGATTCCATAAATTCTTGATGATGCTGCTGAACTTCTTCATAGTGGCCACCAAGGAGCTCTTTAAGCCTGTCCTCGTGCTTTTTTTCCACTTGACCCATGATGGACTCAAACTCTCCGGCCACACCCCGACCACCCTTATTCTTCTCTTGCGAAAGGGCCTCAATTTCGGACTGATAGTTTTCATTTTCTGCAATGTAAGCGTTATAAATCACTTCGCCATCTTCTGGCTCAAGGCGAACCAAAATGTCTTTAAGCTCACCCTGCCAGGCCTGTTCAGGATTGCTGATGGTGGCCTGAGTTTCAGTTTCATCATCTGGATCTATGGCATCATCGGAGACAAAAGAAATTGATGAATCAGTTGAACTTGAATCTGCCTCTTCTTCCCGAGAGGCCACAAAAGAGGCCTGAGGAAGAGATGCTTTTTTTACGGTGTGTTTTGGTTTATGAATCGAGCTCATTTTCATTTTGACGGCATCAATATCAACTAGTGTCTTCTTAGGAGCTAAGAAGAAGTAGAGACCAACGCTGAATATAATGAAGAGGGTCATCATTCTCATGCATCAATTATAAACTGATTTTGATGAGAATGGTGACCAGGAATTATCTGCTTGTTTGAGTATACCCGACTATTTGCGACGGCCTTGCATTCTCAAAATGAAAAGAAACAAGTTAATGAAGTCCAAATAGAGCTTCAAAGCACCCATGATCGCACCTTTGCGATGAGTTTCTGAATCTCCACCCGTTGGGGCCATATTTTTTATGATTTGAGTATCGTAGGCGGTAAGTCCTGCGAAGACGATAATCCCTACCAGCCCATAAATCTGACTTCCCATAGTTCCCATCATGCTTGGAAAAAAGATTGAAAGGATCGCAAAACCCATTAAACCGAAAAGACCCATAGTACAGAAGTTCCCTACTGGCCCAAGATCTCTCTTAGTAAAAAAACCAAAGGCACTGAGTCCTGCAAAAGCAGTGGCCGAAGTAAAGAAGGCACTCACGATACTTTCCTGAGTGTAGATCAATGAGAAAAGTGAAAGAGTTACTCCATTTAAAACGGCATAAAGAAGAAACATAGATGTTGCGGTAAGTGCATTAATCTTATTCAAACCAGCTGAGAGAAACATGACTAAACCGAATTGCGCAATGATAAGACCCCAGAAAAGAATCTTGTTAGATGCAATCATGTAGAGAAGATTCTCGTTAGTACTAACAATATAAGAAACAAAGCCAGTAAGCATAAGTCCAAGAGTCATCCAGAGATAAACTTTCGACATAAATTGGCCCACAACCAGTGAGCGCGCGGGTTGACCGTAAATGTCTTTAGGAATTGTTGGCTGCATTGAGTCCTCGCTTGAGAGTAGGTAGTGCCTAATTCTAAGCTGCGAGGACTGTAATGGCAAAAAATCTCTTATTTACTCGGCTTTAACTGCTTTTAGGGCAGAAGAAGAACATCCGCCTACTAAACCCTTGTATTCAACTTGGAATGGGTAGAGCGTATTTGACATTCCATCAGAGCCATTATTGTTTAACGTAAGAGTAGCGATTTGCTTGTCGGACTTGTCTTTCAGTTGAAAGATGCCGCCGGCTAAAATGCTCAGAGATACTCCCTCAAGGACAGTTTCTTTCCCTACGATGGCTTCTTTCTCTAATAAGTTTTGAGTTTCAGTATCGTACTTTAGATCGATGAAAGGTTCAGTAAATGTACATTTAAATGATTCAGCCTTGGCCGATCCCACAACAAAAAGAAAAGCAAAAGTTAAGATGATTAAATTTTTCATAACGTCCCCGCTTTTTATAAGTCTTGGGGACATTTTAGGTGACTATGTAAAAAAGGGGGCGGCTTTGAAAAAATGCTATAGTGGTGTATAGATTTTAGACACGTCCCCCTATTGAAACTTAGCCATCTTGATTTCTGATTTCAGGTAGAACCGATGAAGAACATCCACCAGTCAGACCATTTGAACCCTTGATTGGGAGATTAATTTCATAAGGATAAATCGTATCCGACATCCCATCTGAGCCATTATTGTTTAAAGTAAGGGTCGCGATGACTTTCTTATCTTTCTTCAAAACAAACTTATCTGCGCCCAAAATCGTAAAGGTCACATTCTTAATTTTAGTCGTTTTTTCCACGATGTTATCTCTCTGAATAAAAACTTCCGATTTGGTATCGTATTTCACTGAAACAAACGGCTCAGTAAATGTGCAATCAAATGATTCAGCTTGGGCCACACCCATAGAAAGAAGAAACGCAAATGAGAGAATAGATAATTTCATGTGAACTCCTAGTCGGTTTAAATTTAAGTGAGGCTTTTATACCACGATTTGGAGTGGCCACAATGGGTGTACATCTTTTTTACAGTGCACACCCATGCTGTTGAAATCTTTATCTTACAATTTAGGCTGAAGGGTGAACTCCAAAGTATTAAGATATTCACTTCCCAAACTTTTTTCACTTTGAATCGTTACTCCAAAGGCTTGCAGAGATTCGGTCAGCTTCTGGAGCATTTCGGGACCTTGCTTCCAATTTTTATTGAAATCAATAGATCGAATTCGAGACTGACCTTTCTTTTCAATTCGTCCTTGATAAAAAATAAAATCGTTAGCTTTAGCCTCAATAGCTTTGGAAGAGAAAGAAAGTGCTAATTGATAGCTTCGTAAAACTTCATACTTTATATCTGCTTCCCATGGTGTGGTTTTATCGATGTATGTTTCAATAAACGTATCGGCTTTTAACTCTACTCCAGCTGTGTTGGTTATTAATGGCTTGAAATATTGCTGACCATATCTTCCCGCATTTAGAGAAGTTACATCCACACAGTTTGGCTGAGAAGTTCTCTTGCGATAATTTTTTAAGGGCTCCTGACATTCAGTTTTGATGGCTAAGTTTAGAGATGGAAAATTGAGTTCAACCCCCATGGGTACGAAATTTTCAAAGCTTTGACCAATATATCCATTAAAGAGCTTCTGGCCTTCGTTAAGTCTGACTTCACCGTAGGTCTTAGACTTCTTGCGCCAAGTGTAAGGCACTATTTCAACCGTCTTCAAGTCGATGATTGAGTTTAGCATTTGAAAATTTGATCCTGAATCAAAAGAATCAATCTGAAGAGTTGACCCCACAATTTTTGATCCCGATTTAATTTTTATACTCGATCCAATGAAAGTCGATTTCTTAACTTCCACATTTTCTGATATTTGTGTCCCCGAACTCAGATTACTATTTGAGATAATGGCGTGACTATCAATCACAACATTTGAACCGATGACAGAATCAATAATTTTAGTCTGAGCACCGATAATTGAATCTTTCTGAACTGAGCTTGTAACGCTGATAAAGCTAGTAGCATCTACTTCAGCTCCACTCTTTAAAAAGCCACCACCATTGGGAAAGATACTCCATGCAAGAGCATCCATGGGAACTTCAGTGTTTCTATACTCAAGTTCTACTAAGCCTTGATAAAAATGGTGAATTCGTGTCTGTTCAATATCAGATAGGACTTCTAGTTTTCCCTGTTGTTGCTTGTAAGCTTGGCCCAGTAGTTCGCCAAGACCAGAAGTTATCCCGGCGATGGCCCCATAATTTTTACCACCATATTGATCTCTAAGAGTAGTCATGCGCTCATGCATGAGAAGAAGAGCTTGCTGGAGAAGACTCATTTTTCTGAAAATAGATTCAACTAAAAAAACTTCGTCCCCACTGGTGCATGCGACTTGAGTGACAGTAGATCCATTCGGCAGAACGTAGGCTTTTCGACCTCCCGAGGCACAGTAGGTATTGAGTTCGGCCACATCTTGAACGGCGTAAAAGACAATCTTTGTCTCTCGCGTACCAAGCTCATTAAAAAGAGTCACAACCTCAGGAGCTTTTGATTTATTAGGGAAAAAATTAGTTACATTTAATTGTCGTTTCAAAAATTCGTTATAAGTTTTAATCTGTAACAAAAGAACAGGGTTTAAAGAAATTCGTCTTGGCATGTTGTTGGGTTGAGGCTGATTCCGATCCAGAAAAACATCCGCAAGAACAACCTCACCATTCGGAAGCACCACCGCATCTCCCCCACCGCCGCCTTCCGCACCTGCAAACGCCAGACTTGCGCAAAGCAAGCTTACGAGTATAAATGTAGATTTCAATTTCATGACTGACTCCTATGGATTTCATTTTGAGATAATGGATAAAGTTGTATTGCTAAATTGTAGACTTCAGTTTGCTCACCATCTTCGAGAAAGGCACACATATCGCGCCGAAATTTGGTAATTACTTTTTTGGCTTCCGGAAGCTTTTCAACATCTATGGCCATGGTCATAGATGTGATGTCTTTTCTTTCTTGCGGACAGTGATCAATCGCGTGGAGGGCCTTCTGCAAGACTTGCCGCTGAAGCTCTTTGTTACCGCTGGAAGTGAAACCAGGAGTAAAGTTGGTGACAAAATTATTGGTCTTAATCAGCTGACCGGCGTGTTCGCGCAACAGCCCCAGTCTGACCATTCTATCTATGGCCATTTTAACTTCTGTCACCGAGACTGAGAGCGTGCGTGAGATCCACTGTGCGTCAAAACTAAAACTCTCCGTCGAAGTAAGCTCAAGGATGGCGTAGTGGTACCAATTTGAGATGTACGCAAACGCATCCTCTGCCATGAGCTCAAAAGCTTCATTGGAAGGCGCAAGAGCAGTGGTCTTTTTCCGTAAACCTTCCTTCAAGAATTGCTGACGAAGAGATGGAGCAACACTGAGTTTTTCACAAACTTTTGAAATAACTTTCGAAGAAGCTTTTCTCTTCCCCGAAATAATTTGAGATACACTGGAAGAATCCATTTCAAGGAATTGAGCGAACGCACGTAAGGAATAGCTCGGATTGTTCCGGCATCTCTCCATGAGCTTTGATTGCAGCCACAGACGAAAATTTAACTTCGAAGGTGAGGTAGTGAGTTCCATGGCAGGTTTATAGCCATAAATGCATGACCTCTCAACAGTAAATGCCGCAAAGTGCGGCTTTAGAATTTGCCGCACTCTGAGACATTGTAATTATTACATTTTAGCTTCGAGATCGGCCCATTCAGTAAAGAGAACTTCGAGCTTTTTTTCGGACTGATCATGACTTGCTTGAAGAGCTTCAAGCTTCTTCTTTTTATCTTTATCCAGATTGGCGTAATCCACGGCCCCCAACTCTTCTTTAAAAGACGCTACTTTCTTTTCGAGTTTTTCAATCTCTTCAGATAACTGTTGATAGCGGTTGCGCTCTTTATTACTGAGCTTATCTTTTGAGGGAGCAGGTGCTGAGTTGTTGTTCTGAGAATTTCCACCAGTTTTCTTTTTGAGCTGCTCTTCTAAGTGGATGGCCTCTAAGAACATTTCTGCTTGTGAGAAACCAGCTTCAAAGTTTTCTAATTTCTTATCATGAATCACCCAGCATTTATCAGTAACGTTCTCAATGAATGAGCGATCATGTCCCACGATAATCAGAGCACCTTGATAACTACGAAGCTCTTCTTCAAGAATCCCGATTGTTTCCAAATCTAGATCGTTGGTAGGCTCATCGAAAATCCAGATATCACGGGCGTGCTTCATAAACTGAGCAAGCTGAAGTCTATTCTTTTCTCCACCTGAGAAAGTATGGATGGGACGCTTCACTTCATCTGAGGAGAACAAGAAGTTTTCTAAGTAACTGGCCACGTGCCGTTTCTCACCGGTGTTAGAGATCACAAAATCAATCCCCTCACCAATCATCTTCCAAGGAGTTTCGTTATCATTAAGGGCTTCACGCTTCTGCGAGAAATAACCCACATCCAGAGTTTCTGGTTTTGTGACCTTGCCTGAAGTGGCTTCAAGTTGACCCAGAAGAATTTTTAAAAGAGATGATTTACCCACGCCGTTGCGGCCCATGAGGGCAATTTTATCACCCTTAGCGATAGAGAAGTTGAGTTTATCAAAGAGAACACGGTCTCCAAATTTCAGAGTCAGATCTTCAGCAGCTACCAGAATTTTCGTTTTGCGACCTGAGGACTGAAGATTAAGACTCACGGTTTTGTGGGCCTGGGCCTTAAGGTCAGCAATGGCCTTATTTAATGTACTGTAATCTTCGATACGCTTTTTACTCTTGGTTCGACGGGCCTTGGCCCCGCGACGGATCCAGGCAGTTTCCCGGCGGTTATGGTTACTGAGTTTGTCTAATTCTTTTTCACGGCGATTCTGATCTTCGATTAAGAAATCGAGATAGGCTTCATAAGTTCCCACAAAGCTTCTGAGTTTTCCGCGTTGAATATGAATAATGCGATCAACCACATTTGTGAGCAAACTTCGATCATGGGAGATGATCATAAAAGTTTTACGGCTTGATTGAAGCTCTTCTTCAAAGTCTTGAATAGTTTCTAAGTCCAAATGGTTGGTAGGCTCATCCCAGAGGATAACTTCTTGAGGAGCAGAGAGACCAAGACTTAAGGCGACTTTTCTTTGCTCACCACCAGAGAGTGAGGCCATAGAGCGTTCAAGATTTTCCACGCCAAAAAATTTTAAGTAACTAATAAATTGAGCGTGAACTTTATCTTCCCCTAACTTGTGCAACTCTTCATAGATGTGAGTCTGCTCAAGGATGAGTTTATCAAAGTCCCCTTCGCCACTTCCAAGCTGCTCGTTAATTTTATCTAAGCGGCGCTTCAAGGCACCCATGACAGGATGGAATTCAAAGAAATAATTTTCGATGTCCCAGTCTGCCAAATTAGTGAGTTCTTGAGGTACATAGAAGAAAGTAAAATCTTTATTTTTATCATAGATAAATGGTGGAACAGATTTATCAGGAGTGACCAGCCCCGCAATCACCTTAAAAAGTGAAGACTTCCCGTGACCATTGAGTCCCAGAACTCCGATCTTGTCACCTTGGTTCAATGTAAAAGTCACATCTTGAAAGATAACTTTATGGGGATAATGAAGATTCAAATTTTGGAGGGTACAGAGTGTTGTCATGGGCCGATTCTAACGCAATTCAAACGCTTCGAATATAAACTTTTGGCCAATCTTCCCCTCTCTCGTTAGAATCTTCCTGAGGGAAATATGACAAAATATCTTTTTATTCTACTTGTTGCCTGCGGATCCGTCCAAAAGCCAGATACTCTAACTCTTGCTCCATGGGTGGGTGTACCAGTACAGAAGCTTGAGAAGCACGATTATTTTAAAAAACTCACTTTAACCATTACGGAAAAATCTGGTGTCCAGATCAGAGATTATAACCAGAGACTGAATTATACGATGCCAAATAGTTGTGAAGCTGCCAAAACCTGTGGGGGAATGGGATCCCCGGTGGACTGTCATAATCTTTTTGAAATTCAAAACGATATTATTGTGGAGGCCACCAGGGAAGGATACTGCCAAAGAGAATCGGACCTACTACCTAGTCCCTAACTTCTCTATCAACAAACAGGAAAGCACATTTAAGTGTTAATTTTGTTCCTGCTTTTTGATGAATGCTCAAAGCCACTTCATTTGTACCATCAGCGGAAACTAATACACCATTAACATTGGCAAGAATGCTGAGTTCATCATTCTCAGCAGCAATCATAAACGGAACATCGTTGTACTTAGGCACAGTCAAAGTGAACTTGTTTTTATCAAGTTTAAAATTCTGAGCATAAACCACCTTGTCCCCGTCACTAAAAGCACAAGCTAGCTTATTTGAAGCTGCAAAAGAGTTTGCACATAGAGCAAGGACAGAGAGAGAGATAAGAGTTTTCATAGATTCTCCTTTATAACTAACCAAATAATTCTTTCATCGTATCGAACATCTTAACTTTCGAGAGGTAGTTCTTAATAAAGATCTTATTCTCTGGCTTGTACCAGAAGAAAAAAGTTCTTTGCTTGGTTTTATCATCCAGTGAAATCGCCGTTTCGACTTTCTTCAAAGTGTATGGATGATAACCTGAATAATAAATTTCTGTGGCAACCGTCATGGGTGTAGGTGTAAAATCCTGAATCTGCTCAAGCTTGTAACCCAAGGCTTTTGTTTTAGCTGCCAACTTGGCCATATCTTCCGGAGTGCACCCTGGGTGACTGGAAATAAAGTAAGGAATGAGCTCTTGCTTAATTCCTTTCTTCCTCGAGATTTCTTCAAAGCGCATTTTAAACTTATGGAAATAATCAAAACTCGGCTTACGCATAAGTTTTAAAACTTCATCCTCAGTGTGCTCTGGGGCCACTTTCAAGCGACCAGAGACGTGATGAGTAATGAGTTGTTCTACATAGCGCTCATCTTCTTTCGGGTGAGAGCTGCGTGGATCAAACATCAAATCATAGCGAAGACCTGAACTCACAAAAGCTTTTTTTACTTTGGGATGCTTGGAAACCTCTTGATAAAGTTCAGTCATTCTTTGAGGGTTAGTTTCAAGATTTTTACAAATTTGTGGGAACACGCAAGATGGCGCCGCACACTTATCACAAGTATCTTGATCAATGCCTTTCATCTGATACATGTTGGCAGACGGTCCACCCAAATCAGAGATGTAGCCTTTATAATCCGGCATACGAACGACGTGATCTAATTCTTTCATGATGGATTTCTGGGAGCGAGAAGCAATCATCTTTCCTTGGTGAGCAGAAATAGTACAAAAGCTGCATCCACCAAAGCATCCCCGATGAGTGTTGATAGAAAACTTAATCATATCAAAGGCCGCAATGGCTCCGCGATCTTTATACTTAGGATGCGGCAGGCGGGTATAAGGAAGATCAAAGGAAGAATCGATCTCTTTTTCTGTCATGGTCTGATACGGAGGATTGATCACCAGAATCTTATCTTCCACTTTTTGCGTAAGCCTGCGAGCATACTGTTTATTACTCTCGACCTCAACATGCATAAAGTTTTTTGAGTAGGCTTTCTTATCAGCTAAGCAGTCTTCGTGACTTGTGAGTTCAAACGTTTCCCACTGCTTGTTCTTTGGCAGCTCATCATCAACAGGCTGTAGGAATGCAGTTTGAGGAATAGTTCTCAGAGCATTAAAGGGAGTTCCACGCAGAAGAAACTTGATGATGTCTCGAATAGGTTGCTCCCCCATTCCGTAAACTAGAAGGTCTGCTCCAGACATAGAAAGAATATTAGGAAAGAGTTTATCTTGCCAGAAATCATAGTGAGTCACCCGGCGAAGAGAAGCCTCGATACCACCGATCAAAACCGGAACATCGGGATAAACTTCTTTCAACTTTTGTGTGTAAACAGTGGTGGCATAATCAGGCCTAAAATCAGGTGAGCCCCCCGGGGTGTAGGCATCATTTGAGCGGATGCGCTTACCAGCGGTATACTTATTCACCATGGAGTCCATATTTCCTGAAGTCACTCCGAAGAAATATTTAGGTTTTCCGAATTTTTTAAAATCCCGCAGATCATCTTGCCAGTTAGGTTGCGCAATGATGGCCACTTTCAATCCTAGTGACTCAAAGATTCTCCCCATCACTGCAGCACCAAAGGCCGGATGATCTACGTAGGCATCCCCAGTGATTAAAATCACATCCAGCTCGTCCCAGCCGCGCTTTTTTGCTTCTTTAACTGTAGTGGGGAGCCAGGCCGTGATCGGCAGCTCATCGGGGTTGATCTTATCCATAGGGCAGGAATCTACGTGTTTGAGGAGTTAAAGACAATTGACTGGGCCCAAAATAGTAATTATTTCATGGCAACTGTATAAGATGGGGCCTGTTTCCTTAGAGTTTGTGTAATTTAAAATTCTGCGGATTCTTGGGAATAATTGTTTTGTAGTAATCCATGATGGTCTTCATATCTTTTTCAAAATCAGTTGGATAAATAATGGGCCCAACTCCGAAGGTTTTCTTTTCATAATCCCCAAAACCACAAACAATGGGAACCCCAGCTTTTTGGGCAATATAATAAAATCCTGTCTTCCATTTCTCAACGGGTTTACGAGTGCCTTCAGGAGCAATTAATAAAACCAGCTCATCATACTCTTTAAAGAGCCGGGCCATCACATCGATGTTACTTTCACGCTCTTTGTCTTTGAGCTTACTGCGGTCAAGACCTATGGCCCCGGCCGCTTTCAAAAAAAATCCAAAAGGTGGTTTAAGCCATTCACTCTTGATCACAAACTTACAGTTTCTTTTAATAAAATGACCGATAACAATAGCAGGAAATACGTCGTGGTTACTAGTATGAGGCGCCCCTAAATAGACAAAAGAGCGAAGGTCATCAGGTAGTTTGCCTTCAAACTTCCACCCGAGGGCGGTATAAACTTTGGCCGCAACTTGAGAGATCATTTTCGAACCTTCTTGTTTTTAATCAAATAAAACTTATCTTCTCGGGCCAGCTTTTTTACCATGGCTTCGAATTTTGAGGCCAGAGATCTATTGGCAAATTTTTTCCTAAACAGTACTTCCACTGGTGCCCCGGAACGAAAAAATTTCGCACCTTTTTTCGAAGTAGCATGTTCTTTAAAACGTCTCTCAATATCGGTGGTAATTCCGCAATAGAGATGTCCCTTATCATTCTCAATGATATAAACAAACCAGGTGGATGCTTTCATGGTATAATTATAGCTATCATGGATAAAATAAGCATACCCTTTTCAGAATTCCATTTTTCTTTTTCTCGCAGCGGCGGAGCTGGTGGGCAAAATGTGAACAAGGTGAATACCAAAGCAATTTTGTATTGGAAAATTGATGAGACTCAGTGCTGCCATCCAGCTGTGCTTGAGCGATTTAAAGCGAAATTTCACGGGTGTATTTTAGAAGACGGACAAGTTCAGATCATCTCTCAGGAGCACCGCTCTCAGAAGGCCAATATTGATGCTTGTATTGATAAGCTTCATGAAATGCTCAACAGTGTGGCAGTTCCCCCAAAAAAGCGTAAGGCCACTAAGCCCAAGCGTAGTGCAGTTCTCAAACGACTCTCAACGAAGAAAAAAGATGGTGAAAAAAAGCGTTTGAGAAAATCAGATTACTAGTAACAGAGTCCGCAATCAGGGCACTCGCCCACGCTTGGTTTAAACTTCGCTCCACAGGCCTGACAAACAACTTCATCCATTGCCGGATCAAAAACTGCTGACATATGCTCCATCACAGGCTCATGGCCTTTCACATGCTTTAAATAATCCTGAGAAAAATGAGTCTGAAGCTTTGCCTGATCTTCTTCTTGGCCCCAGACTTCTACAGTCACTTTGCAACCCGTAGTACAGGTTTTGCCGTTGGTCTTCAACTCAATCTGAACACCTAGATTTTTTAATTTTAGTTGATGGTTTTTAGCGTCTTGAAGATCCATCACGCCGAGAAAAACTTCCATTTCTTCCTACTTTTTACTGAGCAACTTTTCACTAAGGTAGCTGAGATAATCTTGGGTTTTTAACTCTCCTACAATATCCTGATGAGAGATAGAACGTCCTTTAGAATGGATATTTTTGACCAGATAATCTTTAATTTCGCCAAATTCACCTTTCTTAATTCTATCGGAGAATTTAGGAATATTTTTTTTCATCTGCTGATACAAACTGCCAGAGATAAGATTACCCAAGGTATAGGTAGGAAAATACCCGAATGCTCCCCCTGCCCAGTGAGAATCTTGCAAAACACCTTCGCGGAAAGTTGTAGGTCTTATGCCAAGATATGAGTCATATTTCTCATTCCAAACTTTCGGAATATCCGCTGCATCTAGCCCCTGATTAAAAATCAGCTCTTCAATTTCATAACGAATGATGATGTGTAGATTGTAGTAAAGCTCACTACTTTCTACACGAATTAGGCTTGGAATAGATTTGTTGAATATCTTGAACAAATCCGCAGGTGTAACACTCTTCATTTGCTTTGGAAATTTCTCAAGCATATGAGGATAAATAAACTCAGAGAATTCTTTGGAGCGGCCAATAATATTTTCCCAGAAGCGTGATTGAGACTCGTGCACTGACAAAGAAACTGCTTCCTGAAAGGGAGTTCCTTCCCATTCACGAGGAAGGTTATTCTCATAGAGAGCGTGTCCTACTTCATGCATAGTGGATGAGAGGGAGTCAAGGTTCTGGGTAACGTAGCGAGTAGTAATGCGCTGATCTTGAGGAGATATATTAATGCTAAAAGGATGAGTCGAAATATCTAAGCGGGAATTTTCACGAGAGAGTCCGAAAGCTTCGGCCACCCACTGACTTAATTCTTTTTGCGCTTCGATCTCAAAGGGGCCTTTCAGATCTTTAACATCAACTAAGACTCCTTGCTTTTTAACTTCAGCGGCAAGCTTAATCAGACCTTTTTTAAGATCTGAAAAGAGCTTAGTGATTTCATCCGAAGTAAATTCCTTATCGTGAAGTTTTATGAGGGCATCATAAGGTTTTTTAGATTTAAAGAAGGTCGCTTCCTTACGTTTGAGATCAATGAGTTTTTGTAAGTATGGCTCGAAACTCTTCCAGTCATTTTGTGCCCGTGCGGTGGCCCAAGCATGAGAGGCGTGAGTCTGAACTGTGGCCAACTCCATCACATGCTTGATGGGCAGGGCCTTATTCACATCAAAATCCCAACGCAGCTCTTTAAGAAGTTTTTTTTCAAGAGGCTTGAGTTTCACCTTCCCCATCTGATTGAGCAGATTCTCGTACTTTTTGCCGGTGATGTGGGTGTGAAGTTTTCCTTGAACATAACTAAGTCTACGGGCACGGTCGTCTATGGCGCCTTTTGGCATCATGGTTTCCATGTCCCAATGAAGAAGGGCCTGAATACTTTTTAAGTAAGAATATTCTTGGAGATAATCCTTAATCTTTTGAATGGTCATTTTATTACCGTCTTGTAACTTTCTTCATCAAAACCAAAACTCAGCACAACACCTTCTTTCTCTAAGATGGGACGCTTTATCATGGAACTGTGTTCGGAGAGAAAAACTGCTTTTGCTTTTTCCGGAAGGGCTTCAAATTCATCTTTATATTTTTTGTAAGTGACACCTTTTGTGTTTACCGGAAATCCTCCAAAGGCCTGTTTCCATCTTTCGATGTCACTTTTTGTTGGAGGGGATTTTTTAAAATCAATAAAATTAACTGGAAGACCATTCTTTTCCAAATAAGTGCGAGCCTTTTTAACCGTATCGCAATTAGGAATTCCAAAAAGTTTAAACATAAACTAATCCTATGGTTTAATTTTTGCTAAAAGCATATTTAATGAGTTCGCAAATCTCTCAACATCTTTAGGACCAAAGGGTGGTGGCCCTGAAGTCACGATTCCGCTATCACGGACATCTTTCATAAAATCTCTTATAGAAAGCCTCTCACGCACATTCTCTTCCGTATAGCGGTCTCCTCGATGATCTATGGCCACTGACCCTTTCTCCACTACTCGGGCGGCCAGAGGGATGTCGGCAGTTATAACAATATCCTGTGGTCTTACCTCATCAACAATATAATTATCGGCTTCATCAGCACCTGCATTGACTTGAATAGAGCGCACCAAAGGACCAGGAGGCACTTGCATGTAGCTGTTTGCCACGATGAAGACTTGAAGCTGTAACCTAAAAGAAGCGCGGTAGATAATTTCTTTAAGTGATTTAGGACAGGCATCGGCGTCGACCCAGAGAATGGGCCTGGAATCAGCGGTCACTTTAGGAATAAAGAGCGACAGTCTTTAGAATCGTATCCAATTCAACTGGCTTACTTAAAAAAGCAGTGATGCTAAAATTTTTCATCTTCTCTTTGGCATTGGCCTCAGCAGACATTACCACCGTGGGAATTGATGCCCACTTTTCGTTTTTTAATTGTTCTGAACGAAAAGAATAACCATCCATAACTGGCATCATAAGATCGATAAGAATGAGATCAGGATTTGCTTGAGATTGGAGATACTTAAGACCTTCTAAACCATTCACAGCAGAAGCCACAGAATAGCCTTCACTTTCTAAAAGTTCCACCAACAGTTCCCGGATGGAAGTATCATCTTCAACAACTAAAATTCGCTTGGTCATTTTTAAATTAATAACTCTGAGCATCGAAAAAGTCAATGAAGAGTAAGCATTTCCCAATGAAATATTTGTGAATAATACATCGCTTCTATATCTTGAGCTAGTCTTAAGGTTCGTGCTCTTCGATAACTGTTAAGAGTTTCTTATTCCATATTACATCATTAAGATTAGAGTCTGAAGCTCGCGCATGCTATTTAATAGGAAGTTCCACCATAAAGGTTGATCCTTCACCAATCGCACTGCTAAGGAAGATGCTACCACTATGTTGCTCCATTATTTGCCGTGAAATATAAAGCCCTAGTCCTAGACCACTCACCTCACTACTTGAAACGGCCCTCTCAAAGCGCTGAAAGATTCTATCAAAATCTTTTTGGGCCACACCTGGACCTTTGTCTTGAATAAGAAGTGTGACTTTTCTTACAGCTAATTGGATTTCAATTCTCACAGGTTTACCTGCGCCATACTTCATCGCATTGGTGAGCATATTCACCACCACTTGCTCCAGCCGGTAGCTATCAGCTTCAACCAACACTTCGGGGAAGACTCCCATTGTAACTTGGCATCCATTGGCCTGTAGTTGAGGCTTCATTCTCTCAACCACATC
>CAMDDI010000057.1 GCA_945890905.1 Bacteriovorax stolpii | reverse complement strand
TATTCAGACCTCTTACTGCTGAGATGGAGTGCCAAGAGATGGGGGACTTTTGTTTTGATCCTCAGCATGGATTATACAAAAAAAATGACATCACCCAAGAAGTTGTAGAGACCTCTAAGATAGATACTGATGGTCCCAGTATTCCAGCGGCAAAATCCATTGATCGAAATCTCATCGACTGTGATCCCAAAAATTATTTTGATGTCTTTTGTGGTAAGGCCAGGCCAGAAGCCAAAGCTGGAGTGGCCAAGCTTGAAGTATGGATTGATACCAGCTCATCTATGCGGGAGTTTGATTTTAGTGATAAGGAAGGCTACTGCCAACGAAAAGGCTTTCTTAAAGACTTAGACCAAGCATGTGGACTCAATCAAAAAGTAAACGTGATGATGTTTGATACTTCTATCAAGCAAGTAGGAAGTGTCGATTCGGTTTGTACCAGTCAAGGTCAAAACGATTATAAGCGTTTGATGGATTGGATTGAGCGCTCAGATGCACAGAAACTAATTGTCATAACTGATATCTATGAATTCCATAAAGAATTTGCTGATTTTATTGAAAGTAAGCACGGGAAATTTCGTGGCGATAAAGATCCGCTCACCGCTGTTAAAATGGCTGCACTATCCTCAGAGCTTGCCAAAAGCTGCAAGTAAATTCACAATCCCATCATGAGTCTTAAAAAGCTAATTTCTTGGTCTGAAACTGAGTTTCATGAATTGCCTTGGCGCAAGAACCGCTCTCTCTACCGAACACTTGTTTCTGAGATCATGTTGCAACAAACTACAGTTTCTACAGTAAGAAATCATTTCGAGCGCTTCCTTATTCGCTTTCCTAATCTCGACAGTTTGGCCCAAGCGAGTGAACAAGATCTCTTAGTTGCTTGGAAGGGCCTTGGTTACTACCGACGTGCCCGGAGTTTGAAGAAAATTTCTGAAGCTCTCGCAGAAGACTACAGTGGGAAATTTCCCACTGAGCTTGATGAATTGCAAAAGATCACGGGAATCGGGCCTTACACGGCGTCGGCCATTGTGAGTATCGGAATGGATCGACCTGCTTTAGCAGTGGATGCGAATTTGGAGAGAGTCATCTCAAGGCTTTATGGAATTAAAATTCTTAAAGGGCCTAAACTTCAAAAAGAAATTCAGTCTCTCTTCCAGTCAGGAAAAATATTTCCTGAAAGAAATTTTTCGTTCCGGGCCCTTAATGAAGCCCTTATGGACTTGGGACGTACTCACTGTCAGGCAAGGAAGGCGAGCTGCGCTCTGTGCTTTCTCAAAGACGAGTGTGTGGCCTTTAATCGTGGTGAGCCCCTGAATTATCCTTTGGTAGCAGACCAGGCCATCAAGAAAAAACAGCAAGAGCATGAGCTTGATCTCTTACGGATATTTATTATCAAGAAAGGAAAGCTTCTGGTGTACAAGAAAGACGCGAGTGAATGGCTATCTGGGCAGTATGAAGTTCCAACTTTCGTGATCACTTCAACTGATAAAACCTTTAAGCAGTATCCTAAGTTACCTCAAAAAATAAAATCTCATCCAGATCTTCTTTATAAAACTGGGATCACTAAGTACTCTATTAGAAATTCAATTCATTTATTGGATGAGAAAGAATTTAAAAAATGGAAATTTGAAAGAGTAGTAGAGTGGCGGGAAATTTCTCATGAGGACGCAAACTTATCAACTGCCACCATTAAAGGCTTAACTCACTTGCGCAAGTACTCACCGTTGTAACCGGTTGTTCTTGAAGAACAAAACACCTGAGATATATTTAAATTTGTCGCCGGAATCTCTAAACAGTATTTTCCACAAAGAAAATCAGTGGCCAAGGTCTTTTTATCTAACTGAATCTTTTCACCGACTCTCTCTCTTCCTCTTCGCACGCAAGCATCTTGGGTTGAATATTCGTTCACAAATACAGCGTGCTCACCTTTGTTATTAGGTGAGTAGAGATATAGGGACCATTTGCGAGAGAAGAGAAAAAAATAACTAATAATTAAAATCCCTGTAAAGATCACACCGAAGACTATCTTTAAGGGAAGGAGGTTGAGTTTCTTTTTTTTTGATTTATTTTTTTCCAATCACTAATTCATTGAACTGTTCAATGATCCCATTTTGACATAGCGTCCCTGTTATATTGAAACGCTATGAAATTTTTAAAGATATTAACAGCCGATCACTCCACCAACGTTTGCACAGCGAGATCTCCCGCGACCTGGGGCTTGTGATCTTTGTGGGTAACACTGGTACCAAGCTTTTACTGATCCACGTCCACCATAACAAGATTGAAATTGAAGACCGAAAGTTCCACAAGATTGACCTGGGAATTCGCTATGAAAGTTTCTTTGAGCTTCCTGTTGGGCTTGTGAACAATTGCGTCCATCACCACTGGCATGAATTACGCCTCCATTGCCGAAGAGGTTTCCGCCTACTTTGCAAGCATCCTGCCCACGACAATAATCAGGATCTGCTCGATTAGAGATTTGAGCAAAACTTGATAATGAGGCCATCAGCAAAGTAACAAATAGGATGAATTTCATAAGTACCTCTTTTTCATATTTTAGCCTGTTCATTTATAAGGATGGGTAGAAGGTGTAAATTTTTTCAGGAGTGTAAAAAAAATGGCCACCCGAAAGTGACCATTAAAAAGACGAGATCAGGAATAAGCCGGATTCTGTATCAAACTATCATTCCTCTAGGACCTGGATTGCCCCAGGCCTCAAGCACCCTCCCCGTGAGCTCCTCGGGAAGACTCAACGCTCACCTACATGGGCTTGCACCTCGTAGAGTTTACCTGGTTTCACTACGCACGTTTGGTTTCCCAACCGCCATACATACTTTCTGTTGCACTTGTCCTCGCCTCACGACGGACGGGCGTTACCCGCTACGATTCCCTATGGTGTCCGGACTTTCCTCCCACTTTTAACAGTCGGCGATAGTCCCCTGATCTCGAGGGCGCATAATACCCATGGCTTAGGGGACGGTCAAACTTCTGTCTAAAGTATTTTCGTTTTTTACCGATGAACCAGTTAAGTGGAGGTAACTATGAAATTTTTGAATGTGGCCCTATTGATGTCTTTAGCTCTTATTGCAGTTTCCTGCGGTGGGGATAAGAAATCAGGTGGCGGTTCAGCAACTTCTTCATTTAGTACTGACCCACTCTCTTGTACGTCTAACGTTCAGGAAGCTTTCTACTATCCTGCGAATAACGGAATTCAGGGTTTAGATGGGACTTACTACATTGTGAGTAATCAATCTAATGGAGCAGCTTTCCATCAGGCTCGACAGATGACCTACCGACTTCAGCCCGTGAATGGACAATATCAAAATCCTCAATTTCGAGCTCGAGTCACAGGATGTTTACAGCAGAATTCGACCTATGGTCAGAGCTATCCTTACCCTAATCAATATCCCAATCAGTATGGCAATGGTCAGCCGCAATTGATTGTAACCAACATCATTCCTTACTAAGACCCATAAGGCAGAAAGATGCGGTCACACTGCACGCAGATTTTAAGCTGCTGCTGTAAATCTATTTCAATCTCATCATTTTTTGAAAGCTTATGGCGACAGAAGTAGCAGCTGCCGGAATCAACACGAGTAAAAGGCCCATGGGCCAATTTTTTAGACTGAGCACGCTTAAGAGTTTGCTGAAACTGAGTGGGTAATTCTTCTTCTAAAAGCTTAAGACGTAACTCGAGATTTTGAATTTCATGTTTTTTTTCTAAAATATCTGCATCCACTTCACTCTGGATTTCAGAAATAGTTTTTTCTAAACCTTCCAGAAAAGTTTTCGTGTCTTTCAGTTCAGTCGAATTATTTTCAATACTCTCAAAAAGGATAAACCCTTCTTCTTCGAGCTTCTCAATGTCGTGGGCGTAAGCCTTGATTCTTTTTTCATCTCCACCGCGATCTAAGAGATGTTGTTTTTGCTCACTTGCCGTTTTGAGCTTTTGTTCCAGATCAAACAGGTTTTGCTGCAGCGAGGAATGGGTTTGTTTGAGCATTATAGTTTGCAAAACACGTTCTTGACGCCTGTCAAATAACTTCGATAGTCGATCTTCTTGCTCTCTCAAAGCTGATAAGTAACTGATTCTCATTTTGCTGAGAGAATCGATTTCTTTTAATTTGAAAAACCATTCCACACTCACTTCATTTTCTCCCAGTTTCGGCGATAATACTTAGACATGAATTCCAAACTTACATACCTCAAAAAACTCGAACTGTTCAATGAACTGGACAACTTCAAAGATGGTCAATTCTTTGCGGTTGCAGATTCAAAAATTAAGAATCATCTGCCTCAGTGGATTCAATTTTCTCCCCACGTCTTTTGGCTTAAGAATCCTGAAGAAGAAAAGAATCTAACAGTATACTCTCAGGCCGTAGAGTTTTTTCTTAAATCAGGTATTGGACGCAACTCTAAAATTTACGCCTTCGGTGGTGGTGCCACTACAGATTTGGCCGGCTATATTGCGGCCACCATTTTGCGCGGAGTAGGTTGGTCAGCAGTCCCTACAACACTTTTGGGCATGGTAGATGCTTCCATTGGTGGGAAGACAGGTTTAAATATGCCTCAAGGGAAAAACCTCATTGGTGCTTTTCACGCCCCTGAGAATGTTTACATTTGTGGCGACTTTCTCACCACTTTATCCGAAAGAGAATGGCTCTCTGGCAAAGGTGAAGTTCTCAAATATGGATTTCTCTCTCCCGATATCCATCAATTGATTGTGAAGAAAGCTCCCATCGAACAAATTGCACACGCATGTGCCAAGTTTAAGAATGAACTGGTAGAAAAAGATTTCAGAGAAGAAGGTGAGCGTATTCATCTCAATCTTGGACATACTCTAGGACATGCTTTTGAATCCACACTGAAAATTTCTCACGGACAAGCTGTGACTATGGGCTTGAAGTATTTATTTAAGATTATGAATCTTAATGACTCTGTAGCAAGTTGGGATCAAATGGTGCGGGCCCTTTCACTTCCTGCAGAAAAATATGATATCAGTCACTTTCCAAACTTTGATATCAAAACCTTCATGGGTTACTTAGAATTTGATAAGAAAAAGATCGATACACATATACGCTTAGTCCTCGTCAAGGCCATCGGATCTTGTTATGTTGAAGAAGTCTTGATGAAAGATTTTAAGAAGAAGATCCAAACCTATGACGAGTTTAAAAATTGAAAAAGGCCGCCTAAGTCATACGGTCAATATTCCTGGATCAAAATCTTACGCTAATCGTGCTCTTATTCTTGCGGCCATCAAACGCACTCCATTCAAAATAGAAAATCTTCCGGATTCGACAGATGTAACCTATTTGCTCGAAGCTCTTAAGCGCATGGGTTTAAATATAGAAGTGACTGGTACTACATGCACAATTCTCAATTCATATCCTGCATGTGAATCTCAAGATCTCACTCTTCCAGTAGGTGAGGGTGGAACTACCGCCCGCTTTCTGGCTTCTCTCTGTTTATTAGGTAATAAAACCTACATTCTCATATTGGGAGAAAGACTCAAAGAGAGACCTTGGCAGGAATTTATTGCATTTGTTCAAACTCATGGTGGTGTGGCCCGCCTTGAAGGCAACCAATTAATTCTCAAAGGTCCCTTGTCTCTCCCGGATAAGCTCTCAGTAGATTGCTCGCGAACCACCCAGTTTGCTTCTGGAATTGCACTGGTTTTCTCCAATACTCAAGTCATACCAGCGAATATGAGCTCTTCTCAAAGTTATTGGAATATGACACTCGATTTAATGGACACGGTTAAAACTCAAAATAGTTTTTCAGTCCCACTAGATTGGAGCAGTGCTAGTTATCCATTGGCCTTTGGTGCTCTTCATCATGAGATTGAATTTCCGGGACTTAAATTCGATGGCCATCAAGCAGATGCTAAGTTTTTAGAGGTTCTCAAATCGTTTAATATTGTTTCGGAAAATGATTTTGGTTTAAAAATCTCTCCTTTAACTTCTTATCATTCTGTTCAAATGGACGTGAGTGATTGCCTGGATCTGGTTCCAGCTTTGAGCTTTTTCTTATCTCATGTGGAAGGAAGTCATGAGCTCAAGGGCATTGAGAATTTAAAGCACAAAGAGAGTGACCGTTTAAATGAAGTGATCAAATTACTTTATGCTTTTGACAAGAAAGCCCGCACAGATGGACATTCTCTATTTATTCCAGGAGATCTCTCCCTTAAAAAAGATCCAGTCGATTTACATCTGCCCGATGACCATCGAATGGTGATGACTGCAGCTTTATTTCTTCTCCACCATGGTGGAGGAAGTCTCGACCAGGTTTCAGCGGTTAATAAATCGTATCCTCAGTTTTTTGAAATTTTACATACGACTCAAAGGAGTTCACTTTGAAAATCTTTTCATTGGTTTTATTTCTTTTCTCAAATGCTTTTGCTGAAGAGGCACGCCTGCTAAAAATAACTGGACCAGATGTCATCATCACTCGTGGAAAGGAAAAGCTTAAAGCAGTAGAAGGTTTTGCATTTGAAGAAGGTGATACTGTTCAAACTGTAAATGCCACCATCCTCATTCATTTGTTTCCATCCACTCAAGTGGCCGTTGATAAAAATACCACGATAAAAATTGATAAGAATGTCATTGAATCCACCAAGAAACTTGAAAAGAGTTTCTCTATTGTTGGTCTTGAGCAAGGTCGAGTCCGCTTAAAGATTCTCAAAGATAATGATCAAGAAATTGATCAAAAATTAGTGACTGATCGAGTGGCTTTCTCAGCTCGTGCTGCTGATTTTGAAGTCTCTGCCACTCTTGCTGAAGTTGCTTTAGATGTTCATGAAGGTTTAGTTGAAGCCTCTTCTCCTTTTGTTCATAGCTTTGTGCCAGAAATGACGAAGGCGAATGAAGCTCTGGTGTTTAGCACTAAGACGAAGAGCTTTTCTCGGAGAAAATTTGCATCACAAGTAACTGCTCCCCATTTTGTAGGAAAAGCAGATCTAATGAAGAATTGGAAAGCGTCTAAAAAAGCTCGCGCAAAAAAATCGGTTAAGAAAAAGAAATAAAAAGAGGGACATCTTTTTAATTTAGACATCCCTGTTTTCTGATTCAGGCTGTCTTTACAGATAGGCTTGGTCGTTTTATTCTTTTAACCCTTGGATCCCTCTTTTACGGGAGATCCACTCTCTAAGTGAAGGAATCCCAGAAGGAAGGTTTGACTGGTAATCGTGTGATTGCCCGTACAGATACCTTTTGCTTATAATGATCATGAATATCATTCTCTGCGTTTTTATTTTCGTAAATTTATTCTATGTTCTTGCACTCAGTAAGAAAAACTTCTCTGTTATCGATATTGGTTGGGGACTGGGTTTTATCGTCATTGCCCTTGCTAGTTACTTTCAAAATCCACTAGGTATTAAAAATGCCATATTGCTTTTAGTGGTAACGGCTTGGGGCCTGCGACTTTCGTATTACCTACTTCGCAGAAATTCAAAACTACCTGAAGATTATCGCTACACTAAGATGAGAGAAGAGTGGGGAGCAACGGCCAATCTACAGGCTTACTTTAAAGTATTTCTTTTACAGGGCGCTTTGATGCTCATCATTTCGCTTCCAATTTCAATTGGAATGAAGAGTGCTGATCAGTCTCTGAATTTTGTAAATCGCTTAGGGTTTATGATATGGCTTGCTGGTATTACACTAGAAGCTCTCTCTGATGCTTACCTCGCCTGGTTTAAAAAACAACCCGAAAACAAAGGCAAGTTATGTATGACTGGCCCCTGGAAATTTTGCCGCTTCCCAAATTACCTAGGGGAAATCACTCTTTGGTATGGTGTTTATCTCATTGCTCTTAATTCATCCAACTGGTGGACCATCATTGGTCCAGTTACAATTAATTTCTTTATTCTCAAAGTCAGTGGGGTGCCTCTAACAGAAGCACGCTACAAAGATCGACCTGAATATCTGGAGTATGCTAAACGCGTTCCTCGCTTCTTCACAATTCAGGGGCCAAAAGGCACCACCATTTCTTCTTAGATTTTTTTATTTCGATGACAATTTATTGAATTTCGTTAATTAGGTTGCAGTCCCAGTTTGGCACCCTTACTTTTTGTCTGCTGTAACTTTTTCAAATCACCCACATCCAAAAAAGCAGAAGCCTAAGCTTTGGTCATCAACCCATTAGCAAGGAGCTAATTATGAAACGCCATTTATGGGGACTTTTCTTTATTTCGTTATCAACTTTCGCTGCACAAAATCCTCAACTTGATTCTTATAGCCGCTTTCTCTCTGCCAATAAGATTACTCTTTTGAGTGAGGATATCCAGGAAGCTGATCTAAGAGAATTTATGGATGAGTATAAAAAGTTTCCACAGACCCTCAGAACAGAAATGATTAAAGCGGGTGCGACTATTAATCTCCTTAATGGTCACAGTGTGACTGAAGATCCTTCATGGCCTGGTGAGATCAAAACTTTTGATGGCCGCTCTTGGAGTGAAGTTCCTGGATCTGGTGGTGCTCCGTTTGCTCAAAGTCCGACACGTTTAGTGGTCAATCGTCTGCGTGAAGGTCACGGTTCAGTTAACCTAGTTCTCCACGAACATGGTCACGCCATGGATTCGACTTACAAAGCTGATGGGATCACCAATTCGCCAGAGTGGAAAGCTGCCCTTGAATCTGGCCAAGAGAGCCGCTCTACTATTAGTCAAATTTGTGGATCAAACTGTCTTGGCACTCCACGCGAGGCTTTTGCTGAGCTTTTCGCTTACTATTTTGATTCAGAAAGTAATCGCGCTCATTTAACTGAAGCCGTACCAGAAATTGCAAATTTTTTTAAGAATTTGCGTTCGATTAAACATCTTCCTTCCACTCAAGCTGTTCCTTCTGAAGAAGAAGTTTCTGAACAGCCAGATGTCGCCATGCCTATCCCTCAGTCAAGACCTGAAGCCAGACCTACACGAACACAGCCTAATACTGAAACAAGTCACTCAAGCACTGTTGAAGAAACTGAAGAATCAGATGATCAAGATTCTTCAGAGGAAGATTTAAGCGAAGATGAATCTGGTCCAAGTAAAAAAGATCAGTTTATTTCTACGGCCAAGGAAGTTGCAGTTCAAGCTGCCCACGTAGGATTAGTTGTGTTAAGATTTACAGGTAAGTATCTCGGAAAAGGCCTGGAATTTGTTGGCGAAAAAATGCAAGAAGTCAGCGAATAGAACCATGGGTCTTTTTTAAGGACCATATGAAAATCATTTTTTTTATCCTCTCTTTCATTTCAATCTCAAACTTTTCTGCTTACGCAGAGAAGTTTGAGATTAATAAAGATCACTCCACTCTTAAATTTAAAATCGTTTATATGACTCTGTCTGAAGTAGAAGGATTTTTTTCAAAATATTCCGGAAATTTTGAATTTGAAGAAAATAGCCACGATCTTAAAAATTTAAATTTTGTCGTGAAGACTTCTTCAATTTCAACCCTCGATTCAAAAAGAGATAATCACTTAAATAGAGCCGATTTCTTTAATACTCAAAGATTTCCTGATATGACTTTTACTTCCCGAAGTATAAAAAAATTGAGTGCCAAAGAGTTTGAAGTTTTGGGAGATCTTACCCTTAAGGGCATAACCAAACCTGTCATTTTAAAAACCCAGTTTCTTGGTTCTCAAGTTGATCACGTTCATAAGAAAAGTATCTTTTTTAGGGGAGAAGCCCTCATTAATCGCCAGGACTTTGGAATGAGTTGGAATAAAAGCTTAGATAAAGGTGAGTTTCTACTTGGGGATAAAGTTAAAATTGATTTCACCATTCAGGCGCAACCATACGGGAAGAAAACTGCTTACTCTACTCATCTAGTTCCGGCCACAAAGCCTCTAGAAGATATTGCCCGTGCTAAGCGCGGGGAAATTCCTTATCCCATAATTGAGCCTGATGCTCCCAAAGATCAATCTGCCCAATTTAAAGTTGAAGATGTGAAAGCAGTTGTCACTTCTCCTGATCAGATTGATGCTAAAGATCTTTGGTTCAAAGGAATTTTAGGGTTCTTTGGATTTTGTGCAGTCGTGTTAATATCTTATTTTTTTAAAATACAGATGATTAAAATCTTCAAGAAAGAAACCTACGAGGAGATATCTTGGTTTTCTTATGCAGGAGATGCTTTTGTGATTCTTGTCACGTTTATTTATGCTGTCTGGTTTTGGAATTTTATGTTTTCTTATTGATCCCAATTACTTCTGATCCAGGCTCCTACGTTACTCAAACTTTGATCATCAAGACGCGTGTGTAGGTTTGTCACACTCTCATCCCCATCGCGGTATTTCCCATCAAAAGTATAATCAGCAGCGATGCCGATTATTTCCCAAATACCTTGGGTATTTTTTGTCATAAGTGGTCCACCAGAATCACCGGGACAAAGAGACATAGCGGATTTATCAAAACGGTATCCTACTGTCACCCAGTTCGACTTCCCTGAAATCTCAGCAATATCTTTATAAAGCGAATGAGTGTGATTTAAGTGATCAGCAGATACCAACTTGGTAATTCCATAGCGCATTTTTGCTCTACCACCTGGCTCCACTTGACGGGTGCAACCTGCGCCCACCATGGCCACTTCTGTACCAATATCAATTGCTTTGAAGTTAATTTGCGTAATCGCAATAGTTGGAGAATCGTTTTCAACTGTGATGAAATAAACATCTGAGCGTCCTGGAGTCATGCGAGATGATCCCACTTCAGTTCCATCACAACGTTTGGCCGTACAATCTTTTATCCAGCTAGGATGAGAAAATCCTGATTTTACTTTTAAGGTCACGCTGTTTTGAAAATTAGTGAATCCAAAAGTCTTCATGGGGCGACTTATACAGTGAGCGGCTGTAATAAATTGGCGAGGGCCGATTTTAGTAATAGTGCACTGATTATTTATCATTCCCACTGAGGGAAACATATTACCAGCAGGAAGCCCATTAATGAGGTTTGGACGCGCGCAAAGTAGGTGAGAGTAGAGGAAGAAACATGCAGTCAAAATTGTTTTATTCATAGCGCAAGCTTAGCAAGAGTTTTCTTAATCATCAACTTAGTTTAAGCTGCTGCGATGTATGAATTTAAGAAAAGATCTGATCGCTTTGACTTCTTTGAAAGTTTTGAGAATCCTCTCATCAATATAACCTACAATCTAGAAGTTCCAGATTTTTTAACATTCTGCAAATCAAAGCAGCTACCACCATTTCATTTTTTTCTTTTTTGTCTTATGCGTTCTTTAGAAAGCGTGGAAGCATTTCGTTATCGGACTTTCGAAGGAAATATCATCCGTATTGATGATGTGACAGCATCTTATACAGTGATGAATGAAGATCAGAGTTTAAACTACACGCGGTTTGAAAACTCGTCAGATCTGCACACTTTTATTAAGCGCAGTCTTGAATCCAAAGTCATTGCAGAAAGCTCTCGGGCACTCATCAATACAGGAATTGAACTTCATCCTCGCGAAATGAAAAACTACGTATTTATCACTTCTATTCCCTGGCTTGATTTTACTTCGATTCAACATCCCGTTTATAGCTTTAAATCAGCTGATATTCCTGCGGTTGCATGGGGTAAATTTAAAAAGAGTGATGGGAAGATTAATTTTTCATTTTCAGTGCAGGCCCATCACGGATTTGTAGATGGGTATCACATTCATATGTTGGGAAAAACTCTGGCTGAAAAAATTCAAGAAAATTTAATTTAGTTCAAGATAAGAAGTTAATCTCATCATCAGATTTTTCCTGCATTCTATTTATCAGGTCTTAGGCTCGTTTTGCGGTGGCTTTTGACAGGGCCAATATGTCTCCATAGAAATTATTCCATCACCACTCTCACTTCTCACGATTCTTTATACTCTGATTCTGCTTCAGCTCAAGACTTTTTCCATATAGACAGTCGCGATCGTCGCCGTCAGGATTATGGACGTGGCGTGGTTGATGGTACAGATTTGCGCCAATGGTAGTTATCGCAGGTTTCAAAGTGTGAATGAAATGAGTCGCAGTAGTTCTTCGAAACAAAATCTCAAACCATCTTCTAGTACTGTTATTGTTGGCCCATCGAAAGCTGGCCCTAGATAATTTTAGAATCTAGAGTGGATTTTGAAAAAGTGTGTCTAAACTTTAGACACATTTTGTAAAAAAATACATAATCTTATGATTTTCTCCTCTTCAATCTAGGAGCTGTTTAGAATTAGTCATACGACTATTTTATTCATGCACTAACTTTTGAGAGGATTATGAAGTTTAAAGCATTAGCCGCTACGTTAACTCTTCTAGCGACCCTTTCACCCACTCTTTTAATGGCCCAACCTGTGCCTTATTATTCTGGTACCAATCCTCCACTATATCAAGAGGAGGCAGCTGAACCTGAAGCTGAGTTGCCTGATCCTGAAGCTCAAATCGTCAAAGATTCTAATGGTGGTCCAAGCCGAGACCGGACAGGACGCATCGTTTGTCCCAAGCCAGCTGTGAGTGAAGCGAGGCCTCGGGTGGATCTTGCTAGAATGAAAGTAAAACCTGTCGGTCAAAATCCCATTACGAATGCTAATTTAAATCAGTTTCTTTTCGAACTTAATAAATTCCCCAGACCTCTCCATCAAGAAATGGTTAGAAGAAATTCGTGGATACATATCATAGAAGGTTTAGGCGTCAGTGAAGATCCTTCTTGGCAGCCCATATTTACAAATACTTTTGATGGTCGCCCTTGGTCGGAAGTTCCAGGTTCAGGTGGTCAGACAGTACTTTTTGTCGAAACCAATACTCCCACACGAATTGTGGTGAATCATTTGTATGATAATCACGGCTCCATCAATATGGTTCTTCATGAAAGAGCTCATGCTTTGGATAATCTCTATGTAGAAGGTGGGATGACAAATACTCAACTTTGGAAAGATGCTCTATCAAAGAGCCCCGGCATCAGCGAATTTTTAAATACTATCTGCTACAATCAATATTGTTCTGGAAATGATAACGAAGCTTTCGCTGAGCTTCTCGCCTATAACTATGCATGTCCAGCGACTCAAGCGGACTTGCTCGCTAAACATCCTATCATCGCCAACTTTTTCAAACAGCTGACAAGCACTGAAAGAATATTGGTTCAAGAAAAAACACTTTTGAAACCAGCAAGGCAGCTCATCCGAGATCGTCAAAACGAAATTGCTGCCTATGAGCGCTCTGTTGAGAGAAGAGCACGTTGGGAAAAGGCTGAAGCCGGACGCATTGCCCGTGAAGAAGCCCGTGCTGCTGAAGCAGTAGAAGCTGCAGCGATTGCAGATTAAAAAGTGACGATTTATATGTTTGGATCGCCAGGAAGGCGAATGCCTTAAATTCATAATAGCAGTTTTAGAAGTGGGTGGAGTGAGCTAGGAGAACATCAAGAAGAAAATTACAAATATGCTTGCATGTGGTTTGACCTACAGTGGGCACGCAAAGACCTTAAGAGATGTTTTACTTCGATTGTAATTGAAGCTCAATCTTCCTAATTCTTTCTTCTATTGTACAAAGTCTTTTATGTTTCATTGAGTTATTCTTATAGAGAACGGCCAGATTAAGCGTTCGAGTTCTTCAATACTCCTGACCTCTTTGTCCCATCCTGGAATCCTTAGCTGAAAGTTAAAGTTACTATAGCGATGAAGAACTTGTAAGAGCATCAATCGCCGTCTGAACTCAGCATTAAGATTTTCATTGGAGTAGCCGTAACCAGTGAACAAACTCCTGACAAGATCGGCGTTGCCACCAGCAAGAAATAAACTTGGTCCTAAAAAATCATAGTCTCGAAACCCAATCATCGCGTCACCAAAATCAATCATACCAGAGACTGTCCATTTATTATCTTGCTTCTCAGTCATCAAATTAAAAGGGGTGTACTCACCGGTCAAGATCACAGAGTCAAAAACTTCAGGAATCAAGTGAACAGAATCATGAACGAAAGCTTTGAGATCTTTAAGGAACCAAGAGGGCATTCCTAATTTCTTATGTCTCTCAAAGCAATGGATAATCTGATAGTTTAAAAACTCACTCCATTTCGGATCAAGAGATTTTAGATCGCCAACATGAACCGAATGAACTTTTGCCATAATTTCACCGATTCTTTTCAGGATCGATGCCTTTTCTTCATGAGAACATTCTAACCATACAGACTCAATAGTTCTGCCAGGTAACCTGCTCAGAACTACATAGGTCCAATTTCCAGATAATTCTCCTTGTCCGATGAGATTCGGGATAGGGATATTTAATTCTCCTTGGAGTAGAGAGTGAAGAACCTTGGCCTCGCTTTCCCATTGATGTCGGTGAAAAGGAGGAAAAATTTTTATTATGACAGAATCTCCTACACCAGCTACAAGATTCGATCCATCTGAAAATGAAGTGAAGGATTTGAATTCTATATTTAGTGACTGGCAGATCTGAAAGACGGCTTGGGACCATTCGCTAGACTTAAGCCGATAAATATTGTCGAAGTAAATAGGGTCCATATCAATTGGTAGTTGCATAATATGTATTCTTGATCTCACCTTTTCATTAGTCAAAACCTAATGGTTTCAATGGGCCAATTAGATTGATTCCATTGGCTTAAGTATGCAAAAGGGCCAGATTTCTCCAGCCCCTCACTAAATCTTTGTCTTAATGCTCAGAAAACTCATCGATGACTAGTATTTTTTAATTTCATTTCTCAATATTATTACTTTTTCGCTTAATTCTTCTAATAATGAACCCTCTCTTGCTAAAGAAGCTTTAAGCAAAAATTTTGTTAGGATTGGAAGAAGCTGATTACTTAAAGAGGATTTCATTTTTCTCAACTTTTCATCTTGATTTGTAATATCATCAACTCTAACAGAAATCACTGGCGAAAAATTTTGAAAATCCTCATCATTCGACATTTGAATAATAGTCTCACTCATAGTTTTGGCTTCGATACCAAAGTCGGTAATGAAATGAATTTCCAGAAACTTAGCGGCTGATATACTGTATTCCCATCTACCGTGTGAATCAGTCAGGTCCAACTTTACAGTTCTTAATTCATTGTTGATTGGATAAGAAAATCTTGCAGCCATTGCTGTATTAGCAGAGATAAGAATTCCAAGGAAAAGGATAAGTACTTTCATAAAACCTCAATTGATTAATTAATTAATAATATGGGTATAACGAAATATTTGTTGAAATTTGAAAATATTACAAATGATTTTTGTTAAAGGAATTACTCAAAGAGGCAAAAACTTTTTACGACTATCAATCAGTGGATAAAGAAAAGGAGAAATTGAAACGCAAAGAATTACGTTACAATTCTCAACTAGATGCTCTTGCCGCGAGACTTGCGGAGTTGCCGGCCCTCTTTCTCTTTCTGAAACCTATGAGAAGCGAAATAAAAACCTCATTGAACGATTATTTGATCTGCCTCAAGACATTCCAGCAGATGGG
>CAMDDI010000056.1 GCA_945890905.1 Bacteriovorax stolpii | reverse complement strand
TGCTACGAATATAAACACTGGCATCTTTGGTTGAAGTAATTTCGGGTTTGCCTTATATCCTGAGCCCGCTAAGCAAGATGAGCACGATGAGCATGCTTAGCAGAATGACCATGAGCTGAGCCTGCTGAGCATGCTGAGATGGCTGAGCCTGCTGAGCACGCTGAACACGCTGCGGCAATTATGTTGCGGTGATGATGAGCCCGCTGAGCACGATAAGCATGCTGAGCCCGCTTAAGCCCGCTGAGCACGATGAGGATGCTGAGCCCGCTGAGCATGATGAAGATCCTGCTCATTTTGGAAAGCTCTCTCATGTCATCAAGACAGTGAATATCTTTTACACCTTCAGTTTGTTTGGGGTGGATGAAATTATCATCAAGCATTTAATGGAAGAGAAATTCCAAAGAATTGATATTTTAAAAACTGTTTTCCGTATGCGCTTAGGTATGAGCTTTATTGGACTTATCTCTTTGGCGATTTTCTTAGCTATCTTCCAATCTGAAAATAATCTCTTTGGAGTTTTGACTCTTCTCTATGGTGTTAATATTGTCATTCAGTCTTTTAATCTTTTTGAACTGAGTTTTCAGTCTCAGATGCGCTTTAAGCCTCTGTTCTGGGCCAACAACATAAGTTACATCACTGCATCCTCTCTTCGGGTCTTAGGTGTCTGGTGGGATATGGGTGTATCTTTCTTTCTCTCTACTTATCTTGTAGGCGAATTAATTCTTAAAATTCTTATTCAACGAAAAATGGGTTTTAAGGTTTTGAAAGGTGTCTACATTCCAGAACTCGCCAAAGATATTGCCCGTCACAGTCTTCCTTATTTTATTTCCGCTTTTGTCGCCCTCTTGGATCAGCGTCTCTCTTTTATTTTCATTGAGCGAAATCTCTCACTTGAAGATCTAGGGAATTATTCTGTCGCTGTGACTTTAGTTGATCTATGGCTCTTTTTACCTGCGGCCGTTTTGGCAGCTTCATTTCCCACTATCGTTACGGCGTTTAATGGGGCCAAAGATGAGTTTGAAGAGCGTATTCAGTATTTAGCTGATGTGATGGTTTGGTCAGGAATTTCTTTTTTTATCGGAGTGAGTATTACCGCTAAACTGGTAATCACACTGCTGTATGGTTCTAAGTACGCTCATGCAGATGAGATTCTGGGATGGTACGCTCTCACCACAGTGCCGGTGTTCTTTAACCTTGCTCGAATCAAGTGGATGGCCTTAGAGAAGAAGCTTCATGATTGGCTATGGACTTGTTCTATCTGCTTGGGACTCAACATTATTGGTCACTATTTTCTAGTTCCTCGTTACGGAATTAAAGGTGCCATTATCAGCTTCCTCATTTCTCAGCTTGTGGGGAATGCGATTCTTATCCCTTTTTTGGGAAGCACGCAAACCAGCATGAAGATTTTTCTTAAATCTCTCATCGCCCCAGTTCGATGGGCCTCTAAACTCTTTTGAAAATTATTGTCCTGCACCTGTGAGCACAGTTTTTATGGTCTTGATGATGACCAGAATATCTAGCCATAGGCTGCGATTCTTTACGTAGAAGAGATCATACTGAAGTTTTTCTTTGGAATCTTCCTGAGAAAAGCCATAGCGGAAAGTGACTTGTGCCCATCCTGTCACACCAGGTTTAACTAAGTGACGTAAACTGTAATAAGGAATATTGGGAGCAAGCTGCTTCTCAATTATTTCTGGTCGCTCAGGACGCGGTCCCACCAAGCTCATATCACCGCGGATAATATTGATGAGCTGAGGAAGTTCATCCAGGCGGGTTTTTCGCAAAAATTTACCTAGTGGAGTTATCCGACTATCACCTGGCTTTGCCCATTGGGCCCCGCCATGCTTTTCAGCATCAATCACCATGGTGCGAAGTTTATAGAGAGTAAAAAGTTTGTTGTTAGTTCCAGTCCTGACTTGTTTAAAAAAGATAGGCCGCCCGTGAACCAAAAGCAAAATAGGAAAAAGAATAGCCGCTACAGGAATAAGCAAAATCATAAGTAGTATTGCTACCACCCGATCAATAATGGTCTTGGTGAGATTATAGCTGCGTGATTCTTGATGACCGCAGTATTCAATGAACCAGGATTCATCAATGGAGCGAATAGGAATTTTTCCTGAAATCTGCTCAGCAAATTTGGCCAGATCAGTGACTTCTACTCCAGAATCCATAAGAGCAAATACTTTTTGATAAAACTGACTCTCTTTGGTGGATTGCCGCTCAATGGCCACAAGCTCAGTTCCTGCAGGAATATCCAACTGAGTGTGCTCATCCGGAGTGACACTGGCCACAATCTTATATCCCAGATGGGGTTTGCTCTGGATTTCAAAGTTGACCAGTTCCAGCGTTTCTTTTGAACCTACTAAAAAGGTATTTCTAAGCCGACGGTCATGAGAGAAGAAATTAAAAAAGAAGCGTCGCCAGAAATAGAGCATGGGTAGGGCAGCAAAACCTACCAAAATGAGATTGGTTTTCGGGGTAATTTTTTCAACATTAAAAGGAAAGAGATAGATCAGAATGATGGAAACAATAATGGAGAGAACAGTTCCACGCAAAAGTGAAATAGGTAGAGTGGCCGGATTATAGGTTTTAAGAGTGTAGAGACCTTCGATGAAATACATCATGATCCAAAAAGGAAACACGAAAGTAAAAAGATCATAATGCTTAAGAACATAACTAGCTTTTGGATTAAAGCCCTTTCTGGCGTAAATCACAAAAGTCAGGGCCAGCACAAGAATCAGGGATTCTACAATTAAGAGAAGGATTGTTTTGGCGCGATTTGACATGGATTCAATTTATACTTTTTTGACAAGTCTTGCCACACTCAAAGAATATAAAAAGAATATCATTGAGGCATTATTAGCATCAAAAGTGACTTCAAACTGACTTCCCACCATAAGAGTAACTCCGAAAGGGAGAACTAGGGCCCTTACTATCCCGCCAGCGGAGAAGACTTCCCACGCCCAGCTCAAGAGCCAGCCTAAAAACAGAAAGATTCCCAATAGACCAGTTCCGGCCGCTATTTCTAAGAATAAATTGTGAGCGTGAGCATCATCGTATTCTTTAGCATCAAGATCATAATCATTTTTAATACGCTTTAATTGAGAATGAAAATTCGAAAGGCCCCATCCTAACATGGGTCTCTCTTGAACCGCGATAACCGCCGCCTTCCACTGGCTTCGTCTCACTAAGTCAGAGTGGTTATTTCGATTGACTAGAAAACGAGAGCCTTGACCGATTTCGATATTTCCAAACAGGTAGAAACTGGCAAGAATTGTCACTAAAATCGCCGCACCACCGCCAACAATTAAGCCCAATTTAGGACGATAGTAGTAGAGAACAAAGGGAGTGGCACAAATGAAGGCCAGCAGAGCTCCACGGGTATAGGTGAGATACATTCCTATAAAACCTAAAATAAGAGCAGCAATACCTAAGCGCGCATCAAAGACATTTTTTAATTTTTCACGCTGAAGAATAGCACTCAAAACTAAGACTAGAATCATAGATGAGCCGTAACCATATCTCATTGTGTCTGTGAAACTTCTCACACGCTCACTAGAATCTTTTGTGAAGTAACTCCAAAAAGAAAACAGTGCGGCCAAGATAATGGTGGTTAAAAACACATGATTGAGAATCTTCTTCGTGCGATCACTCGCTTCTACTAACCAAACTCGTAAGACAAAAATCCCCGCTAAACCAAAAAGGAAATACTTGAGACGTCCGAAATTTTTGGAAGGTTTAGGAACAAGTTCGATATTGATCATCAAACTAATGAGTGCGATGACAGTGAAAGCGAGCAGCCAGTAGGCACTTTTAGGTAGTTTCAATTCTTTATTTTTAAAGGCGAGATAAGTGTAATAACAAAGGGGAATGGTGAAAAGCACCTGATAAACCGAGAGGATACTAACAGATGTGAGTATCCCGGCCGCTAAAAAAAAGATTGCCCCAGTTGTCAAATTTCTCATGATACAAAAGGTATCGTATACCTTTGGGAGAGTCTAGATTTTAGAGGCAAACCGGACTAATTTCTTTCTTCTCAACGAAGCGATGTTTTGCCTTGTCGTAGAGATAGTTGGAGCTCCATTCCATACAAGTGATAGGATCAGGAACTATTGAGGTTGGAGATTGTGCCACTCTTGGAACTTTACTCACTTCATGAAGGCAAACTTTAAAGGTAAGACTTGAGTTTTGAATAATGGGCTTGTTATTTAAATCTAGGTCAAAGTTAGAAACACTTGGGGCGTCGGCCACGTAAACTTTTGTTCCACGCAAATTCTTAATTTTTCCTGCCCACATTGTTGCCGTGTCGTCTTTTGTAAGGTCGCCATTAGCATAGTAGGAGTTACGAGGAACATCAAATCCACGAAGCTCGTCCCAACCTGCATCTGGATTTGAGCTGTAAATAGGATCGCGGTCTTTGGCAGAATCAATTTCAAAAGTCTTATGCAAAAATGGCACGCCTTTGTTATTGAAAAACTCTCGGGTACCCATTTTTATTTCACCGGTGTGGAGAATTTCGTAAAGACAGCCCTTAATGTATTGAACAACGGCATATTTTTTCACAAGCTCTTTTGTGGCAGTTTCAATTTCAACTGACACATTATTTCCTGCCATACGGTTCGCATTGTACTTAGTTACTGAAAGTTTCATTCCCTTAACTTCGCATGAACCACTGGCGCATTCTGGGTTAGTCCAAGTTTGAACCACCGGTGCAGCTTGTGGACCTGCAAAAGCAATCTGAGAGAGTAAAAGGGTACAAAGTCCAATTATTGATTTCATAATTAATCCTTCACTTCTGGACAAAAGCCTGGAGTGGTTTTAACTTTGTGGTCGTAGATTTTTTCCATACAATCAATGTGGCATCTGAGATAAGTTTTCTTTTTAAAACAAACCGCTTCTTCTTTAGAAATTCCATCCTGCCATTGATCAGCACAGCCAGCTACCACACCATTTATTTTACTCAGGGTTAAGCAGTTGGCTTCTTCAGTATCCATGGGCTGAACAGTGTGAATCCACTTCGGTCCGCGAAAATCTGCTTCTGTGAGTGTTCTCGCTTCTGCTTTAGCAAAGATAGTGAGCATGTCTTCATCAGTATCTTCCGGGAAAGCGTTGCAATCAGCAGCGTATTCCGCTTGTGACAGGACTGAAAATCCCGTGCGGTATTGAAGATACTCAAAACTAATTTTAATTGTTTCTTTCCCAAAGAGCGGGGCCATTAAATTTTCAACTTCTTTCCAAACTGATGACACCCATGAATATTCCGTGAATCCGTTTGAGAGATCCCCACCGCCGAAGGCCACAACCCTCGCACATCTATCAGACCAAGGGAGTTCAAGGTTTTGGGCAAACACTGTGGGTGTAATGCTGAGTAGTCCGAGTAGGAGACCTAAAAGATGCTTTTTCATATAACCTCTTTTTTGACTGGGTATTAATATCACGAAAAAGGAGGAGCAAAGGGGGAAGAGTAAAGATTTCATGCAGTGCGGTAAAGCGTAGAGATATTAGACACTTATCTTGAAATAACGTGGCCTCAATTTCTCATAGAAAGAATAAGGGAAGGGAAAGCTCATGCTCAACGCTATTTCATTTCAATGCTCATGTTGACCCCTTGGTGCCGACACACCTGGGCTCGTGGAAATCCACGATCCTACCCTTCCCATTAATAACTATACCGATTTCACCCATTGAAATCCATGTCGAAAAGGTAGCCGGTACCATTATGCCAAGACCCCTTCTTATCCGATCGGAAACTCATCCCTATCATATTTCTTCAAGGAGCAATAATAAGGAGTTCTTTCCCATTCCTCTTAACGAAGTTTGGGAGATTATGCTTGGCCAACTTCACCATCTTCATAAAGAACACTCCCTTGCGGTTCATGCATTTGTGCTCATGGGGAATCATTTTCATCTTCTCTGTCACACACCGAAAGCAAATCTCGATCAAGTTATGCATTCGTTTCTTCGCACCACCTCGATTCGAATCAATCAGCGTGCTGAGGGCATTAATCACCAGTGGGATGGTCGCTACAAGTGGAGTCTGATTGATTCACAAACTCATTATTACCAAGTTTACCGCTACATTTTTCAGAATCCGATTCGCGCAGGAATTTGTAAAAAAGTTGAAGAGTATCTCTACTCAACTCTCAAACCTGTCCCGATTCCTCTGCATTCATTTATTCCGATGTCATTCGGGGGAGCGGAAGGAGAGTTGCATTGGCTTAATCAACATTACGAAAAAGAAGATGAGGAGTTAATCAAGTTAGGACTTCGCAAACATCAGTTTGATATTGCTCAACGAAAGCTCAAAGCATTTAATCGATTAACTGTGCCTAGTAAGGAGTCTCTCGGGTGAAAGAGAGATTATAACTGCAGCTCTCAGAGTTTTGGATATCCATGATGAGATAGGTTCCTTCAAAAAATCGGTCATTGCCATTTGTTCTAAATGATCCATTGAGAGTAAAGGTTTGGCAGTTGGTAGATAGTAAATTGGTACTAGGAACTGGACCGCAGTGCCTTGAAGTTAAACTGATGGTTGAGGTCAGGGGAGAAATAGGAATTGATCCTAATCCTAAACGGGGAATTCCCACCAGGGTATTCACAAAATTAATATAGAGGTTAACTTCTGTGTTGGGGGAGAGTTCCATTTTCATGGAGCCCTCAGAATTTAAGTTACAGCGATTGAGTCCATCGGTCATTTCACTCACTCGTCCAGAATAGATTACACAAAATCCTGAAAGAGCACCAAAACCAAGAGTACAACTTGATTCCGCATTCTTGGCCGACATGACAGCAGAAATATTGGCGACGTTAATGGTGTTTCCGTCGGCATCTCTTACCGTCACACTTAGAGGTACATTTCCATTTATTTTTCCTGACTGGCCTGTGAGAAAATCCAGAGAGCGCACGATTTGAGAAAGTTGAGGCAGGGTCACATGCATACTCCGCCCTTGAATGTTTGCCGTTCCCACAACAGGAGTTCTGCCAGGGAAATAATTATCACTATAAACTCCATTGATGGCGTTGTCTGATTCATTCCAATCTAGATTGAAGGCCAAAGGTGTTTGGTTCAGAGCTGAGGAGTTAAGGTTGTAAGTACCTTGAAGGCGAAATTGATAGTCTTGAGACAAGGCCAAAAAGCTTAAGAATAAGCTAAAAAATCCCATGAACCTTACTAGTGAACTCATATATTCACCCCTTGCTGACTAGATTTTCTCTCATCGCCAGTGACACTTCTCCTAAATTAAAGCAAAATATCCCTACATTTTTCATTCTTACGGGAGCTTAAATGAAGCTAAGCATTATTGGTACGGGATATGTTGGACTAGTAACGGGAACTTGTTTCGCAGAGATGGGACACAACGTAACTTGTATTGATATCGACGCTGCCAAAGTGGAGAGAATGAAAAAAGGCGAATGCCCGATTTTCGAACCTGGGCTTGAGCCACTCATGAAATCTAACTACGAAGAGAAGCGCTTAAGTTTTTCAAACGACTACGAAACAGTCAGAACTGCCGACGCTATTTTTCTCGCCGTTGGTACACCTTCATCTGATGATGGACAGGCCGATCTTAAATATGTTTTCGCTGCATGCGACTCCATCGCTCCCTTCTTAAAAGAGGGCTCAGTAGTTGTTGTGAAATCAACAGTTCCAGTTGGAACAGGAAACAAAGTTCGCGAACACCTTAAAACTAAAACCACAAAAAAATTCTACGTGGTCAATAACCCAGAATTCCTCAAAGAGGGATCTGCTGTTGAAGACTTCATGAAGCCCGAGCGTATCATCATCGGTTGCCGCGAAGACGAAGCCGGTGCCATCATCGAAGAACTCTATGAGCCATTCAATCGCCAAGCTAAACGCACCATCCGCATGAGTAATATCTCTGCTGAAATGACAAAATACGCGGCCAACTGTTTCCTTGCTACAAAAATTTCTTTCATGAACGAAGTCGCTCAATTGTGTGACATCGTCGGTGCCGACGTTGAAGAGGTTCGTCACGGAATCTCAACTGATTCACGTATCGGCTCTCAGTTCCTCTACCCAGGTCCTGGTTACGGCGGATCTTGTTTTCCAAAAGACGTGAAGGCTTTAGTCTTCACTGCCAGAGAACACGGCACACGTTTCAAAATCGTTGAAGCCGTGGAAGAAGTTAATAAAGAGCAGAAAAAGTATCTTGTGAGCAAAGTGAAGAAGCACTTCAAGAATGATCTCAAAGGCAAAATCTTTGTTCTCTGGGGCACAGCCTTCAAGGCCAATACTGATGATATCAGAGAAACTCCCGCCATCGATACAGCTCTGGCATTGCACGAAGCAGGAGCTCGCGTGCGCATCCACGATCCCGCAGCTGCTGATCATTTTGAACAGTATATGAATAAGCTAGGTATCCCTGTTGATCAGTTTGAAAACAAGTATGATGCTCTTAACGGAGCAGATGGGTTGCTCGTTATGACTGAGTGGAAACAGTACCGTGCTCCGGATTTCGAAGAGATTAAATCGCGCTTGAAAGAAGCTGTGATTTTTGATGGGCGGAATTTGTATAGTACGAAGAAGGTATTGGAGCAGGGGTTTAAGTATTATGCGATTGGGAAGGCGATTTAGTAATTAATGATCAAAGAAATTTTCAAATTTAAGAATCACGCGTTGAGAATATCGAAAAATTCTCAACGCTCCCAAACAGCGATTCTGATGCTTCACGGTTTTCCAGCAGAAAAACACAACGGTACTCCTTTCGAAAAAAATTCCGACATCGCAGACTTTCTTGCAAACCATTTTGAAATTGATGTCATTCTTCCTCACTACAATGGGCTAGACCACAATCTCCATAACGAGTTTAACTTCGTCCACTCCATTGAGGACACTCTAAATCTTTTGGAAGAACTCAAGGGAAGTTACAAGTCTATTTCAATCATTGGTCATAGTTGGGGTGGATTGGTGGCGTGGAATTGCTTTAAATCCGTCCCAGAGTTTATCAGCAAAGCGGTACTACTTTCTCCATTTTTGAGTATTCCTAATCAAGAAGAACTGAGGATATTTGTTCAAGAATTGATTTTAGAAACCCCAGCTAAATCTCGAGCAAATTTACTTGATCTCTACTTAGACGAGTTTGAAATCGTGAAAACTAAATTTTCTCCTTTGGTTTGTTTTCAGCCGACAGGGATTTCACAAAACCAGGTTCATATTCTTCAGGCATTGCAAGACACAGTCGTGCCACCATCAGTGGCTGATCATTTTATGGCGACTCAAGTGATTTCTATTGGGAGAATTGATATTGATACTGATCATGGGTTTTTGGAGAATCGAGGGGTTGTGATGGGGCATTTGGTGAGGATTTTAGAACAATCAGATACCAATTAATTGTTCGAGTTTTGCCCACGTTATTTTAGAATCAAAAAACTCTTTGACTAATTTTTCACCATTCATTTTCAATTTATCAGATAAGTCTTTTGAATATAGAAGTTCTGAAACTTTTTGAGTGAAGAGTTTGGAGTCCTGAGTTGGGACTAAAAAACCATTAATATTATTTTGAATGATCTCTCCATTGGAGCTGGTTTCCCAGGCTACAATGGGTTTTCCAAAATACTGAGCCTCTAATAAAGTATTGGCAGATCCTTCAAATAACGAAGGAAATACAAACACATCGATTGAATTCATGAAAGTGGCCATATCTTCAACGTGACCAATTAATTGAATTCTTTCCTGCAATTTCTTTTCATTAATAATTTTCTGAAGAGATTGCTTAAGTTCACCTTCACCAGCAATTAAAATCTTAAAATTAACTTTATCTTTTACTAAAATCTCTGCCATCTCAATTAAATACTTCTGACCTTTCTGTTCTGTCAGTCTGCCTGCATTACCGATGATGAATTCATCACCTTGTCTTTCATACAATTTTTTTGTGCGATCAAAATCCTTACTGGTATCAATCCCATTATAGATGAGTGTTACCTTATCTTCCGGAAACCAATCTTCATTACCTTGCTTAAGAGTTCTTCCTATCTCTTTCGAATTCACAATCACATCCGTCAAAACTTTCTGAAATAAGAAACGGTTCAACCACGTATTTCGAAGTGGATGAGGCATCCCTCTGCGATAAATAATCTTCCTCACCCCAGCAAGCTTGGCCGCAAGCCCTGCATACTTAAGATCCGAAGGGAGATTTAAAATAATGGAATCTACTTTTTTGGTTTTAAGAAACAGGGCGAGAACAAAGAGTTTAACGGGATTGATGAAGGTGAGGTTGCTGACTTCCCACTCCCAAACATCAATTTTGTCTTTGTTGGCCTTCTTGGCGAGCTCAGATCCGCGATTGGCACAGAGAATGGTGCGGTATCCGCGACGTGAGAGTTCTTTGGCCGCAGTGTAGTGCCATTTCTCGCCGCCGCCCCAAGCTTTGTTGGAATTAAAAAGGCAGACTGTTTTGGTCGGGCTTTCTTTCATTGTCTCTCAAGTCTTGTTCATTTCACTCAGACTTTGATAGGTTTGAGCCATGAAAAACTTATTCTTTTTGTTCCTGATTAGCCTACCTTTATTTGCTCAAGATGTCCGTCAAGATCGGCATATGGAAGCTGTTGAAGCCTTTAAAAATTTGAATTTCTTTTATAAAGGCCGCGGAATGGCGGTTTCTCCGGATCTTATTCGACTTTATGATTCTATGAGTAAGCTTGGAATTGGAACAAGTTCTAATGGTCCGCTTTATCAGCGTTGGGGATTTGTTGTTCAGGAGAATAAGGTGCGTGGTCTTTTTAATGAACCTTATGAAGGAATGCAAGTTGGAGTGTTAGGTTGTGTTGCTTGTCACTCAGGAAAAGCAGCTGGTCAGTTTATCGTGGGTATTGGAAATAAAAATATCGATGTGGGACAGATTGGTAGTGATGCCGCTCTGGCCATGGGCATGTGGGGGAAACTTCCTCATGAAAATCCAAAGTTCAAAGAAATGCACGAGAGATCTCTTGAATTCACTAAAGGCTTAGGCAGTTCAAAAATTAGTAATGATACCCAAGGTCTTGTGGCCACAAGTTTGATTCGGTCTTGGTTTTATAAAATTCAAAACATTCCTTTGCCTGCTGATTTCAAAAAAGGCCAAGTTAAAGTTCCACACCTTTGGGGATACGGAGAAAAAAGAAAGACTGGTTCATTCTGGGATGGAGAAGGTAACGGCGAGCTTGGTGGATGGGCCATTGCTGTGGAACTCTATGCAGGTCAGACTCCAGAAAATGTTCGCGAGTACTATGATAGTGTTCATAAAGCGGAAAATTACTTAGGGGATTTCTTATCTCCGAATTATCCTTTTAAAATTGATAGAGTTAAAGCTGAGGCAGGAAATAAGATTTTCACGCAGTCGTGTCAGGGTTGTCACGGAGATCACCAACGTGATTTCGAAGGTCATCCAATTTTTACTTCTCCAAAACATATTCCCCTCAAAGTTGTTAAAACAGACTCTGAAAGATTAGATGCCCTCACAGATCAGCTCTATGATTTGATTGAAACTAACCCCCTTAATAATGTGATTCAATCTGTTAGACGAACTGAGCATGGTTATGTGGCCCCGAAACTTTGGGGTATCTGGGCACGCTTCCCGTACTTGCATAATGCTTCTGTTCCTACAGTTTATGATTTATTAAGCAGCCCAGAACTTCGTCCCAAGAAATTCTCTTTGAGAAGTGCAGGAGAAAGAGAGCGCTTTGATGAAGAGAAATTAGGTTTAACCAAAGTCAGCACCTTTGATATTATCTCTCGTCGCACTTACGATACAACTCGTGCTGGGCATTCAAACCAAGGCCACTACTATGAGTCGTTTAAGACGTTAACTCATGAAAATAAAATTGAGATTATTGAATATCTCAAGACACTTTAATGATTTTATTTCTACTACTCTCAACTCTTACATGGGCACAATCCACTGAAACGGGATTGATCAAAGTTTTTGATCGCTCTGGCAAAAACTTGCGTGAAATTTCATATGTCGAGACCGCAGGGCGATTGCCTAAGATGAATATTCGGTTTTATGAAAACGGATCCATTGAAGAAATCAAATGTGGGGAGAAAGCTTATGGTGAAGAAGATGCCAAATTTTGCGGATTCAATGCACCCAACGAGATCGTGTTTAAAAATTTTAAAGGTGATGTAAAAAGGAAAGAGACTTACGACAAAGGTAAGCTCGTTCACCTGGTGACTTTATATTCAAGTGGTAAGGTTCATCAGGACGCTGTTTTAGTGGGTGAAGAAAAAACGATGAAAGTCTTTTTTGAAGACGGGCTTTTGCAGACTGAGGCAGTGGAACTTAACCGTAAGCCAGTTTGGGAAAAAGAGTATTACATAAATGGTAAGTTAAAAACTGAAGCAAACTACACCACTCTGGGTGATAATACAGTCTTAACCCGTAAAACCTTCTTTAATACAGGGAAAATAGCTCAGGAGAGTCAGCTGGTGGCCGCGGGACTTTGGTCCAGTGAATTCAAGGTTGGCGAGTCTAAGAAATACCATGATAATGGTAAAGTGGAATCTTTAGAGAACTATGATAAATTTGGGAATTTAGAAGGTGAAAGTTTATACTACGATAATAGTGGTCGCTTACTTCGTAAGAAGACCTTTGCTCGCAATCAACTTATTAAAGAAGAAAGAATTGATAATTAAGGAAATAGTATGCGTATTTTAATCACTGGGGGAGCAGGCTACATTGGCTCTCACGTGGTGAAAGCCTTGGGTAAACTTGGTCACGAGATTACTGTGTATGATAATCTCTCAACTGGATTTCGTGAAGCAGTGACTTTCGGTGAGCTTGTTGTTGGAGATGTTGCTGATAAAGAGAAGCTCGATAAACTCATGGGTGAAAAGAAGTTTGAAGCTGTTCTGCATTTCGCCGGAAGCATCGTGGTTCCTGAAAGTGTATCCGACCCCATTCGGTATTATCAAAACAACACCATCAATTCTCACGGACTCATTTCCCTGTGCCACAAGAATAAAATCAACAAATTCATTTTCTCATCCACCGCTGCCATTTACGGCATGGTTGAAGATGGTGTTTGTCGAGAAAGAACTCCTATTGCTCCGTTAAATCCTTATGGCTGGTCAAAATATATGACTGAGCTCATGCTTAAAGATACCAGTGCCGCATTTCCTGATTTTAAATATGTGGCCCTTCGCTACTTCAACGTTTCAGGTGCTGATCCTGAAGGCCAAATTGGTCAATCATTCCCGGCCGCTACTCATTTGATCAAAGCTGCTTGTGAAGCCGCTTGTGGCAAACGAGAAAAACTTCAACTCTTCGGAACCGATTACCCAACTACAGATGGAACTTGTGAGCGTGATTATATTCACGTAACAGATCTAGCTTCCGCCCACGCCAGTGCTCTTGATTACCTCGTGCAAGGAGGAAAATCGGATGCCTTTAACTGCGGTTATGGTCACGGCTATTCCGTTAGACAGGTTATTGATCTAGTTAAAGAAGTCACTGGAGTTGATTTCAAAGTGGATGAGCTTCCAAGACGAGCAGGGGATGCTTCAAGTCTTATCGCCAACAGCGATAAACTCCGCAAGGCAACTACTTGGACACCGAAACATAATGATCTTCGCACCATCATCAAAACCGCTTACGAGTGGGAAATCAAACGGCCTTACTAATGAAAAAAAAAGCTCTCGTTGTTCATTCAGGTGGAATGGATTCTAGTTTATGTTTGGCCCTGGCAGTTAAAGAATTTGGAGCAGAGAATGTTCTCTCCGTTTCATTTTCCTATCACCAGCGCCACTCAATAGAATTAGAACGTGCAAGAGAGATTTGTTCACATCTTAAAGTTGATCACACGGAACTGGATCTCAATTGCCTCTCTCAAATTACAGAGAGTGCTCTTATTGGAAATAAAGAAGCGATCAAGCATGAAGCTGGAAAGGCACCGAATACTCTTGTGGTAGGCCGCAATGGTTTGATGGCAAGAGTGGCCGCTATTCACGCTTATTCTTTAGGTGCCAAGTGCATTTATATGGGAGTTATGGAGCTTGAGGCTGCGAATTCGGGATATCGAGATTGCTCAAGAGAGTATATGGATTTAGTTCAATCGGCCCTTCGTTTAGATTTTGCGGATCCAACATTTGAGATCAGAACGCCATTAGTGATGATGAATAAGAAAGAGAGTATGGAGTTAGGACTCAAATTAGGTTTGATCGAATATCTATTGGAAAACACCATAACTTGCTATGAAGGTCTTGAGAAAGAGGGCTGCTTCAAGTGCCCTGCCTGTAAGCTTCGGAACACTGGACTTAAGATTTTTGCCCTCGAAAACCCTCAAGTGAAGTTCTCTTATCGAGACAAAATCCTCAATCTAATTGCCTAAATTATTACATTTTTACATAGATTAAAAATTCTCATGGAGAAAAATAAATGGACGACCTATAAGGTCCCAACATTTACTTTTACCAGGAAATTTTATGAAAAAGTTCGCTTTAGCGTTGAGCTTGTTTACTTCCATGATTTCTACATCTTTTGCAGAGGCAATCAGCTTCAATAATTCTGAATCTCCTTACATTACTATTGAGCGCGCTTTTAATACTGCTCAGAATTTCTCACCAGAGATTATTAAAACATTAGCAACTCAAGCTAAGTCAAAAGTGATTATTCTCAATCTGGCCATTAAATCAAATACCACACTTGAACATCTTGGTAGTGCAAGTCAGCTTTATCTTTTCAAACAGACTGTAACCACTGCCGCTATCCCTGCACGTGGACCTCTTTTTCCTGCTCAGCCAGAGAGAACGAATGAAACGAGAGTAACAATTCTATGTACTAATGCAAATTCTTGCATGATGCCTGCTTACACGGGTGAATTTTCAACTGCATCAACCGGAGAAATCTCATTTAAATTCAAAGGTCAAGCATCTGGTTATACCTTTAGACAGGTGGGTAATGTCATTGTGGCCAAAGGTGGTAACGAATATTTATACGGTTGGATTGAATAATTATTAAAAAAAAGCCTCAGGAAACTGAGGCTTTTTTTTATGCTTTTTTGCTCTCTATGTATTCTGCCCAAGTCTCATTTAAAAATTCTTTAAAGTCATCCCCATCAGACTTTGAAGCTTTGGCATCTGAAAGATACTCTTCAAAATCTGCGATCATATCTTCCAGCTCTTCAATTAACTCCGCCAATTCTTCATTCTTCGCTGATTCAGAATTTGTTCCGGAAAGACTCATAGAAGTTAAGAAATAATCCAAATGATTCTGAGCCGTCTCAAGAAAAACCTTCACATCTTTATTGGCCGGAAACATGCCTTGCAGACCTTTTACGACATTACCTTGAAGTTCATCCCAAAGTTTTTTTAATTCCCCTTCAAGGCTCGCTTTTGCTTCAGGAACTTCTGATAAAAGCTCCTCTAAAGTCTTGGCGAAATTCATCGGTTTTTCGGCACATAGAACACCTAGAAAGAAGGCCTTAATCTGGTCAATATCCATGTCCAATTCTGATGCGTCGATAAGCTCTTGAAGTTTCATTATGATCCCTTTGAAATTTGAGTAAAAATTACCAAATAACCCCAATTTTCACCAC
>CAMDDI010000055.1 GCA_945890905.1 Bacteriovorax stolpii | reverse complement strand
TTTCGGGAAGTTCTCAGGAACTGAAGTGAAAGTAGGAACTGAAACTTTCGTTATCATGAAAGAAGATGAGATCTTCGGAATTTTTCAATAATAATTAAAAACTATCATCCTATCGGAGGAATATATGTCAGCTAAAGAACTTAGATACTCAGAAAACGCACGAACTTCAATTCTTGCAGGTGTTAACGCTCTCGCAAATGCTGTGAAAGTAACTCTCGGTCCTAAAGGCCGTAACGTTGTTATTCAAAAATCATTTGGTGCTCCATCAATTACTAAAGATGGTGTTTCGGTAGCTAAAGAGATCGAACTTGAAAATGCTTTCGAAAATATGGGCGCTCAACTTGTAAAAGAAGTGGCTCAAAAAACGAATGAAGATGCTGGAGATGGTACAACTACTGCTACAGTTCTTGCTCAGGCAATTTATCGTGAAGGTGTTAAGCTTGTAGCAGCTGGTTTAAATCCAATGGATCTTAAACGCGGTGTAGATCTTGCTACGTCGAAAGTTATTGAAAAACTCAAAACTATGTCTAAGAAAATCGATACGGCTGAAGAAATTGCTTCAGTTGGATCAATCTCTGCTAACAACGATATGGAAATCGGAAAATTAATTTCTGAAGCTATGTCTAAAGTTGGTAAAGAGGGTGTTATTACTATTGAAGAGTCAAAGACTGCCGAAACTTCTCTCGAGGTTGTTGAAGGTATGCAATTTGACCGCGGTTACGTATCGCCATACTTCGTAACTAATCCTGAAAAAATGGAAGCTATCTTCGATAATCCTTATATCCTTATCACTGACAAGAAAATCTCTTCTATGAAGGAGCTTCTTCCAGTTCTTGAGAAAGTTGTTCAAACAGGGAAGCCACTAGTTATCATCGCTGAAGACGTTGAAGGAGAAGCACTTACGACTCTCGTAGTGAACAAACTTCGCGGAACTTTAAACGTTGCTGCTGTTAAGGCCCCAGGTTTTGGCGACCGTCGTAAAGAAATGTTGAAAGATCTTGCTATCCTTACAGGTGGTACGGTTGTTTCTGAAGAACTTGGAATGAGTCTTGATACGACTCTTCTTCAAGATCTTGGTACTTGTAAAAAAATCAACATCGACAAAGAAATCACTGTGATCGTTGATGGTGCTGGTGCGAAGAAAGATGTAGAAGCTCGCGTTTCTGCAATCCGCGCTCAAATCGCTGAAACAACTTCTGACTACGATAAAGAAAAACTTCAAGAGCGTCTTGCTAAGCTTGCTGGCGGGGTTGCTGTGATTAAAGTTGGAGCTCCAACTGAATCAGAAATGAAAGAGAAGAAAGATCGTGTTGAAGATGCATTGAATGCAACTCGCGCTGCTGTTGAAGAAGGTATCATTGTTGGTGGTGGTGCTGCTCTCCTTCACGCTGTATCTGCTTTAGATGGTCTTAAAGGTGCTAATGATGAGCAAACTGCTGGTATCAAAATCATCAGAAAAGCTATTGAAGAACCTATTCGTCAAATCGCGTATAACGCTGGTGTTGATGGATCTGTAGTTATCAATAAGATTCAAGAGTCGAAGAATCCATCATTCGGGTACAACGCTCGTGATGATAAATTCGAAGACTTAGTTAAAGCTGGAATCATCGATCCAACTAAAGTAACTCGTTCTGCACTTCAGAACGCTGCTTCAGTTGCGGGTATGATGCTTACCACTGAAACTATGATCGCTGATCTTCCTAAGAAAGATGATCACGGTCACGCTGCTGGCGCTGGAATGGGCGGCATGGGTGGAATGGGCGGAATGGGCGGCATGATGTAGTGTAAAAACTGCCGAGCGCAAATTGACTCCAACCAAGGGCACCCATTGCGGTGCCCTTTTTTATTTCATCGAGTTACCTTTTGTCCCTGATGAAACTACTCATGTTAGTAAATAGGAGAGTTTAGACGCTCTGTCGATTGGCACGACCCGTGCAATCATGTTCCATAGGAAAAGCAGGCTGGATGCTGGCTTTTAAAAATCTCGGTGCCAAGGAGTTAGGCATGAAAACTTTTATTTCATTAATGATGCTCTCTTCTTTTTCTTACGCCACCGTCACTTCAGGGATCAATGATTGCCCCAGTCAGTTTGAAGGAAAGGTAAAAGAAATAGTAAGTGAAGTTGGTCCAAGTCATGCTTACTCAACCCAGAAAATTATCTTCTCTAAGAGAGAAGATCTTAAAGGTGAAAGTGGCGACCAAGTGTTGGTGGATATCTTAGAGAATGGCCCCTTCTCAATTGAAAAAGGTAAGGATTACCGAGTTCATCTGAGAGAAGGGAAGTTGTGTTGGATTGAACAGATCTAATTATAGGTCTGACTCTTTTTCAGGATGAAAATTATGTGGAAAAAATGGATTTTTGCACTGACCTTTTCTCTCCCAGCTTTGGGCTATAACCTCACCATCGATTTTAACAACGGCTTTTATTGGGCTAGCTTACCAATAAGTGTGACGGTTATCGAAAGCAATACAAATAGAAAAAACATTCTAGAGTCTCTCTCTAAATCTGCCATAGGTGAGTGGGAAAGTAGGACCGGATTTTCACTTTGGGATTTTAACCAATCCAGCGGAACAAATCCTGCTTCTTCAAATATTATTCGTTGGTCTACTAATTTTGCTGCCGAAACTGGAATGGATGCCAATACTGTACTGGCCTTGGCCATCCGATACACCAGTGGTCCTTATTTTGCCCGCACAGAAATTGTGATTAACGGTGGACACTATCTTAACCAAGATGTGAATAATCTTCTGACTACACTCACTCATGAACTCGGGCATACTATGGGGATAGATCACTCTAATGTGTCCAACGCTGTCATGGCACCGACTCTTCAAAATCCATATCGTGGTCTTGCTCAGGATGATATCAAGGCCATGGGTGAGGCCCACGCCCAAACAGAAGATCGTCAACTCACCGGCTACATTTCTCCCCTTGCCTATACTAAGAACTCAGAACAAAAATCTGCCTTAAGCTGTGGAACAGTCGGCCCTGTTGGCACTGCGAGCTCAGGTAGTGCCATGGCATCTTTAGGGGTTGGGATGTTGATCGCTTTTGTCAGGAAAGTATTAAAGTGGTTTAAGTCTCTGCTTTAATCTCCGAAAAGGAGGTATGGAATACACCGCTACCCCCATTATTTTTTTTCTTACCCTTGAAGACAGTCTGCCTTCTCCTTTCTATGCTCTTGATAGAAGCTTACGGGACATGGGTTTTATTCTTGTTCCTGTAAAAATAGATCAACTTCAAACTCTCGCTTCTATTACAGATCAAAACAATATTGTTGTGCTTTGTTCAGTTGTAGATTTTCGCGAGTATAAATTATTTAATGAGAAAGTCCGTGGTCTACTAAAGTATGTGCTTAAATCAAAGCGCATCAACTTTATGCAACTTTCTAGTTTTTCTCGCTTAAATGATTCACGCATATATAGTTTTCAAAAAAATTATTACTTCTTGAAATACCCTCTTAATGCTCGCACTCTTTGCCATCAGATCGCACGCTTTTATGATTTGAAATCTGATGAAAGCTCACGCTGGCCAGGTGGTAAGAGAGCAGGACTTATTTCAGCTTAAGGTTTGATATGAAAAGCAAAAATGATGAAGCTACTCAGCGCATATTACTTCTTTTAAAAATTGATGCAAATAATCTATTTCACCGAGTAAAAGATCGTAAAACGGAGTACTTGGAAATCTTCGCATTACGTAGAACTCGTACCCATTTCCCTATGATATTTAAGAACCGCTACGAGACCACTTCCATCATGGATTTATCATTTTGCGGCACCGAACTTATCACTACTTTGGATCAGTTTTATACCCAAATTGAAGAGATAAGTTGGTATCTTTTTCAAACGGAAGACATGCCTAACACAGTTGAGAATTTCATCGACCGAAAAATTAAGAGAATGGAAATTCTTCTTTCCACACTTAACTTATATCTGAATGCGGAATTAGGCATTGAGGGTGAGATGATTGAAGTTAAGTCTGAAAGTTTTTTAGATGAAGCGCTTCCAGAAGAATTTTATAAAGATCCGTTTAGTGAAGACACTTCAAAAGAATCATGAAAATAATTTTGGGAATACTTCTCATTTTTCTGAGCATAAATCTAAGCGCACGTGAGCCTATTTCGGCCAATCGATTTCAGCAGCTAACAGGCATCAAAGTGTCTCAAGACTCTAAAACTCAATGGGATCAGCGTTATAGTCGATCCACTTTTATTTTCGGTAAAACACCTGCTCAGTTTCTGGCAGAAAATTATCAATACATTCCTTTTGAGGCCAGCGTTTTGGATCTAGGAATGGGCGAAGGTCGTAACGCCGTTTTTTTAGCGCAAAAGGGATATAAAGTAACCGGAGTGGATATTAGTTCAGTTGCAGTGAAAAAAGCCTACCTTTTAGCACAGGAATTTGGTGTAAAAATCAAAGGTGTAGTGGCTTCACTTGATGACTATAAATTTCCTCCCCAGTCCTATGACGCTATCATTTGTTTTTATTATGTGGATCGATCTCTCATAGAAAAAATGAAAACCTGGCTCAAACCTGGAGGAATAATCATTTATGAATCTTTCACGACCCGGGAGCGAAGTAAGAGTAAACCATCTACACTGGAAGATTCCGGCTATCTAAAAGAGCGCGAACTCCTTTCACTGTTTCCCGGAATGCGTATTTTGAAATATGAAGAGCCACTTCATGAAAAAGAATTTCGCTCGGGTATTATCCTAAGAAAAGAATAAAAGTCCTCCTAACTCCTTCCATATTGCGAGCCTCATGGCATAATTGATTCATGTCTAAGCTATTAATTATTTTCACAATTTTATTATCGACTCAGTTGTTGTGGGCGCAATCTTTAGAGTCCAAGAAAACTGATTCAGGAACGCATTTTGGCGGAAGAATTTCCCGCATGAATCCTGTAGCTGGCCTAGTCCGGATCCGAACTGATTTTGCAAATATAAAATTTCTCAATCGAAAAGACCGCGTGGATTTCTGGAATGAAAATTATCCTGATCAGCGTTGCCTCACCTATGTTGAAGCAAGAACTAACGACTATCTTCTTTTAAGGGCCAATTCTTTTGATGCTTGCTTACGTAGAATTCATTTTACAACCGGATCATATTTGCATTTTAGCAGCAAGGATTTAGATCAGACAGTTGGTGTAGCAAAAGAACTGGTTGAAATACTTCTCAAAAAACGACTCGCTATGACCGCCAAAAAAAACAGACATCAAAAAGATTTAGATGCTCACGTAGAAAAAGTAGACACTGTTAATAAACGCTACGAAATTTTGCGCCAGAAACTTGAAATTGAATGGCAAAAAGAACTGGCATCCATAGAAGAAGATAAGGCCACAACATTTACAGAATTTAAAAATTCTGAAGCCCGCTTAAATGAAATCGACACCAAGCTAGAAGCTTATCGAATTAATGACAATAATTTGAAGCTTGACCGTTGGTCATTAGATCCGTCTCTCTATTATAGAAAATAAAAATTTTAAGGAGTCTCATATGGCGTTCAAAGCCCCACACTTTGTTTATCTTGCACTCGTTCTGATTCTTATGTCCTGCAATCGTCAGAAAGAAAAATCTAAGGATACAGTTTATTTTAATATCGGCGGTGAACCCACTACATTGAATCCAATGACTGCTAGTGACGGCTATACAAGTGCCGTTCATAGTTACCTTTTTGAAGGTCTTCTCGATAATGATCTTGATACTTATGCCTGGAAACCTTCATTGGCCACCGAGTGGAAAATCTCTCCTGATAAACGCATCTTTGATTTCAAGCTTCGTGAAGGTGTGAAATGGCATGACGGCGTAGAGTTTACAGCAGAAGATGTGAAATATTCTTATGATGTTATTTTTACTGATGACTTCAAAGCAGTTCAGCTTCGTTCATTTTATGAAGCAGTTAAAGAAGTTCAAGTTATTGATAAATACAATGTACGCTTTATAGTAAAAGATGATTATTTTCAAAACTTTGATGTTTGCGCAGGGATTCGCGTTCTTCCAAAGCATTTTTATTCTGATCTTAAAAATAAACCAGACTTTGGCAAAAAACTTATTGGAACAGGATCTTATAAGTTTTCAAAATATGATAAAGGTCAAAAGATTGTACTGACCAAGAACAAAGACTGGTGGGGGAATAATGTTGAGACAGAAAAAGATTCAAGTCTTATATCAAAAATTGTTCTTCGATTTGTAGCAGAAGAAAACGTATCTCTTGAACTTCTGAAAAAAGGCGATATTGATTTTTTATCACTTAGACCCGATGGTTTTGTAAAGAAGACAGTTGGAAAGATCTGGGATGAGAAAGTAGTTAAGGTGAAAACAGAAAACAAAACTCCCAAAGGTTTCAATTTTATTGGATGGAATCTCAAGCATCCCATCTTTAAATCCCGAGAAGTAAGGCATGCTCTTGGATTACTTTTCAATCGTCCTTTGATGGAAGATAAGTTTGAATACAACCTGACTGAGTTTGCCAACGGTCCTGTATATGTTCAATCTGACTATGCGTCTCCTAACGTTAAACCAGTACCCTTTGATCCTGCTCTGGCATCGAGCCTCCTTCAGAAAGAAGGTTGGAGAGATTCGGATAAAGATGGATTTTTAGATAAAACCATCAATGGCAAGAATACAAAACTCTCGTTCACTATTCTTGAGCCGAATCCGGACATGGTGAAATACCTCACAATTTACAAAGAGGATGCCAGTAAAGCAGGTGTTGAAATCAATATTAAAAATATTGAATGGAACTCGTTTGTAAAACTTTTGGATGAAAAAAACTTTGAAGCCGTCCGATTAGCTTGGGGTGGGGGGGGAGTAGACTGGGATCCAAAACAAATTTGGCACACTTCTTCTATAGCAGGCGCCGGATCAAACTTCATCAGTTACTCAAATCCTGAAGTTGACCGACTCATCGATGAATCCCGTAAAATTTATGACAAAGAAAAAAGAATTGTAATTCTTCGTCGAGTCCACGAAATGATTTCTGCTGATTATCCTTACATCTTTTTCTTTAATAACAAGTACACTTTGTATGGCCACACAAAAAGAATCTGGAAACCAAAAGATACGTTTGTGTATGGTCTTGGCCAACAATTTTGGAAAATTCAGTAATGCTTAAGTATTTTCTTCGTCGAATGCTCATTTTAATTCCCACCCTGATAGGTGTGACAATTATTGTTTTTGCTATTATAAGCATGGCACCTGGTGGACCTATCGATCAGAAAATTCAGCAAATCAGATTCGCTGGTGGTGATGGAGGTGGGGGAGCTACGGCCATGCGCGGAGGAAACCAGGGCGTTTCTGATGAAATTATCGCCGCACTTAAAAAACAACATGGTTTTGATCTACCACTCCATCAGCAGTATTTCCGTTGGCTTAAGAATCTTTCTACACTTAATTTTGGTGAGAGCTTCACTTACGAAGAACCAGTCATAGAAGTGATCTCGAGTAAGTTTCCTGTTTCATTGCAATTCGGAATTATTTCTTTGATTTTAAGTTATGTGATTTCAATTCCTCTTGGGATTTTGAAAGCGATTAAAAATGGCAGTGTCTTCGATGTCTCTTCAAGTGTCGTTCTCTTTATTTTTTATAGTATTCCTTCATTTATGCTCGCTATTCTTCTTATCGTTTTCTTGGCCGGAGGAAGTTTCTATGAAATCTTTCCAGTAGGTGGACTTCAATCTGAAATGTTTGATGAGCTTGGCAGTTGGGATCAATTCATGGACAGGGTTCACCACTTTACGTTGCCTTTGATTTGTTACACCATCGGCTCTTTCACAAGCCTCACAGTTCTCATGAAAAATTCGTTAATTGAAGAAATCAAAAAAGATTATATTCGCACGGCCAGGGCCAAAGGCTTAAGTGAGAAAGTTGTGTATATGAAGCATGCTCTTCGCAATGCGCTTATTCCCATCGTCACAGGACTTGGAGGATTTTTAACTGTATTCTTCGCGGGCTCGCTTTTACTTGAAACCATATTTCAACTCGATGGCATTGGTTTATTGAGTTATAAGAGTATTCTTGCCCGGGACTACAATGTCATTATGGGACTTGTTTTCATTCAGAGTGGACTCTATCTCCTCGGCAATGTGATTTCAGATTTTGCTTATGTACTAGTTGACCCGAGGATTGATTTCACATGATCGAAAAATATATTAAAAACGATGATTCTTTAAAAAAGTGGCGTCGGTTTAAATCCCGCAAGCTCGCTGTAATTTCTAGTTGGCTAGTAGGAGTTGCATGCGCTTTTAGTTTTAGCGCAGAATTTTGGGCCAATAGTAAGCCACTTGTTCTTCACTTCCAAGGTTCGACCTATTTTCCTGTGATGAAAGATTATCATCCCAGTGTATTTGGAATTGAAAACGCTCTGGTAACAAATTATCGAGACCTTGAACTTAATCCCGATCAAGGCGACTATGAAATTTGGCCTTTTGTAAAATGGGATCCATTCGAATCTAATAAAGATGTCTTAAGCTACCCTTCTGAGCCTTCTACAGAAAATCTCATGGGAACTGATGACCGCGGCCGTGATATTTTTACCCGCCTCTTATATGGTCTTCGTTATTCAGTTATTTTCGCTTTTCTCGTTTGGGTAATAACTTTTTTTGTTGGAACACTCTTGGGTGGACTGATGGGTTATTTTGGAGGTCGAACCGACTTCTGGGGTCAACGTATTGTTGAAATCCTCTCCACCGTTCCACAGTTTTTTCTACTAATCATCATCATCGCTAGTTTTAAACCAACCCTTGTATTGTTAGTTCTCCTCTCAAGTATTTTTGGATGGATTGGAATTAGTTATTATGTCCGAGGAGAGTTTCTAAAAAATCGTAAGAAAGAATTTGTTGAAGCTGCCCGAGCACTTGGTGCTGGACATTTTCGTATTTTCTTTACCCATCTTCTTCCTAATTCACTTTCACCCATTATCACTTTCTCGCCCTTTGTGATTGCAGGTAACATAGTGAGTTTAGCGAGTTTAGATTATCTAGGATTCGGACTCACACCTCCCACACCAAGTTGGGGGGAGTTACTTAATCAGGCACAAAAACATTTTACTGTGGGATGGTGGTTAGCATTCTATCCCTCCCTCGCACTTTTCTTAACTCTTACAATGCTCTCACTTATTGGAGAGGGGGTAAGGGACGCCATGGATCCTAAGGACTAAAAAACATGAAAGATACTGCTTACCGTATAGATGGTTTTAAAGATTCAATTTTTGGAGTCATTTCAAAACTTGCCCGGGAACATCAGGCCTTTAATTTGGGTCAAGGATTTCCAGATTTTGATGGACCCGATTGGCTCAAAGAATTTGCTCACCAAAAGATGCAGGAAGGTCACAATCAGTATGCTCCATTTCCGGGTACGATTAATCTTCGAAATGAAGTGTCTAACTATTATCAAAAATTTTACCAACTAAATTACAACCCTGAAACACAGATCACCATCACTGTAGGGGCCACAGAAGCTATTTACTTAGTAATTAATGCGCTCATTAATCCTGGAGATGAAGTGGTAGTTCTTGAGCCATTTTATGATTCCTATGTGGCATCTATTAAAATGGCCGGCGGTGTTCCTGTTCCCGTTACTATGCACGCACCTGACTTTAATGTTGATTCAAAAGAACTTGCAGCGGCTATATCACCTCGCACTAAACTTCTCATCCTCAATAATCCTCATAATCCTTCCGGAAAAGTGTGGCTAAAGGATGAACTTCTGGCCGTATGTGAAATGGCCCGGAAAAACGATCTTTATCTACTCTCTGATGAAGTTTATGAATTTTTACTTTTTGATGGTGCCAAGCATATTCCCACAGCTACTTTGAATGATATGTATGAGCGGACAATCACTGTCTCAAGTGCAGGTAAAACTTTTGGCGTTACTGGGTGGAAAACAGGTTGGATTTGTGCCAATAAAAAAGTTACTAATGCTTGTCGCTTGATTCATCAGTATGTCACTTTCTCTGTGGCCACACCTACTCAAGAAGCCTTGGCAGAAGGACTTAAACGACTTGATACCTATCTTCCAGACTTTGTTTCTTTATATAAAGGGAAACGGGATTTTTTCTACCAAGGACTAAAGAGCTTAGGATTTGATTTTGCTATTCCAAGAGGAACTTATTTCATGATGGTACCTATTGGTTCGAAAACCAAACTCAAAGATGTAGATTTCGCACTGGAACTAATTAAGACTTATCAAGTGGCGACAGTTCCCCCTTCAGCTTTCTATTTAAAGTCCACTGAAGGAGAAAAGTTTTTAAGATTTTGTTTTGCGAAAAAGGAAGAAACACTTAAAGGAGCTTTGGAAAATTTAAAGCGCTTGTAGTTTTACTTTGGTTTTCAAAATTTTACCTTCCCGGCTGTATTTCACTTCCACCGCATCACCAATTTTTTTGGTATCAAGAACTTGGTAAATATCATCAAGATTATTAACTTCTTGATTATCCACTGTAAGGATAATATCACCCAAGAAGATTCGTCCAAACTGATCTTGAGTCATTCCTTTAAGACCGGCCAGACCTGCAGAGCCTTTCTCATCAATATAAGAAATGATGATTCCCTTATCTTTATTCACCAATCGTTTTTTCATACTATCCGGTACAATACCAATTCCTAGACCGGGACGAATAAGTTTTCCATGCTGAATGAGTTGGGGAACAATCATTTTTATCGTATCGGATGGTACGGCGAAGCCCAGGCCCGCACTTGAACCACTAGTTGAAAAAATCACTGTATTCATACCAATCAGGCGTGCACTTGAATCCAACAAGGGGCCACCAGAGTTTCCCATATTAATGGCCGCATCAGTTTGGATCATGTCGTTGATCTTAACTCCACCAATCCCATCAATTTTTCGTCCTAATGCTGAAATCACACCAGTTGTGAGGGTGTAATCCAAACCGAAAGGAGATCCGATGGCAAATGAGTATTGGCCTACCAAAAGTTCTTTAGAAGTTCCAAATTCGATCGGGAAAAGTTTGGAGGGAAGTTCTTCCAACTTTAAGACCGCAATATCTTTTTCTTTGGCCGTGGCCACTAATTTAGCCCGATACTGTTTAGGATCATTATAGAAGGTGACCACAAAACTACTTCCACCTTGGACTACGTGGAAATTTGTAACTACATGTCCTTTATCATCCCAAACAAACCCTGATCCCGACCCTTGAGGAACTTCAACGTCGCCGTAGTAGAGGTTTTGGGCCAGTTTGATATTGGTGACGTTTACAGTTGAAGGAACTGCCTTGCGGTAAATTTCAATTGTTTTAGTTTCAACTGGGAGCAATTCTGCAGCAAAGCTTGCCAGGCAGAATAAACTCAAAAAGATGAGTAGAAATGGTTTCATAAAACACTCCTTATTTTGACTGAACTTAGGAGCCCAAGTATAATAGGTAAAAAGCGAACTCCCAAGAGGAAAAAAGATATATGACTACTGCCAGCAATCAACCCCCAGAAATTAAATTTATCAATCGTTCCACGGGCAAAATGGAGATTGAAAAAGTTTACGGGGATTGGTTCATTAAATTTCTCTACATATCTGGAGCTGGTCAAAAACTAGGTGGGGTGTTCACGAATAAATATTTCAGCCAGATATACGGTACCCTTCAAGATTTACCATCGAGTCATAGGAAAGTTCGTCCCTTTATTGAAAAATTTAATATCAATATGGATGAGTACGAATCTGGTACTAGACCTTCTCTTGATCAAAAGAATTCATATCGAACTTTCAACGAATTTTTTATCCGCAAATTTAAACTTGGGAAGCGCTCATTTGTTACTGAGCCTGGCCGCATGCCTGCATTCGCTGAAGCACGTTATGTAGGTTTTGATTCTGTTGACGATAAAAGACTTTATCCTGTGAAGGGTAGTTACTTACATGCCAAAGATTTAGTAGGTAATGATCAAGTAGCCAAAATTTTTGAAGGCGGCCCACTTTTGATTGCTAGACTTTGCCCAGTTGATTATCACCGATTCCATTATCCTGATAATGGAAAGATTCTTGATAATTACCGGGTGGGTGGCGCATTCGATTCTGTGAACCCTATTGCTCTCAAGTATAAAAACGAAATTTTTATCAAGAATGAGCGCCATGTAACAATTATTCAAACAGAAAACTTTGGTCGTATTGCTTATATTGAAGTGGGAGCCATTTGCGTTGGTAAGATTGTTCAATCTCATCGGTGGAACAAACCTTTCATGCGCGGAGAAGAGAAGGGCTATTTCCTCTTCGGTGGTTCAACCGTTATTATTTTAGGTGAGAAAGGTTTGTGGAAACCTTCAGACGATATTTCAAAAAATACGGCAAATGGTATTGAGACATATCTTCAATTGGGCCAAGAAGTCGCAGTTAAAGCCTAATCTTACAAATAATAGGAAAGTGATCAGTGGGATAAATTCCATTGTTCACTGACTTATCCATCACACTCGAAATGATCTGCACCTTATCCTGAATCATGATCCAATCAATTCTAGCACCGTTTTGCATCTCACCTTTAAAAGCATGATGAGATGTCTCTTCAATGTGATTGAATTTTTTCCAGGTATCAACCAAATCAGGAAAAGAATCAACGAGCTGTTTTCTCACCGCGCTTTCTGGTGAATCATTGAAATCGCCCATGATTATCAACTCACTATCATGTTTCCAAGTCCGCTTAATTTCTTGAGAGAGGACTTTAACCTGACCAAGTCTAGTCTCCGATTTTACGTGATCCAAATGGGTATCTACAACAAAGAGATTCTTTGTGGAGTTGATTGGCTGAAGCTTTGTCCAAGTCATTAGTCTAGGAAACGCACTTTCAAAGGAAAAGCTTCCGGCGACATCAGGAGTTTCCGAGAGCCATAAGTCTTCACTCTTTAAAACTTCAAATACATTTTTCTTCAAAAAAATTGACGGATACATTCTTTCTTTAATCCATGAGCGATGATCATCCAGAAGAATATAGTTCTCAAGATTCGATTCAAGTTCTTTAAGTTGATCGTAGCGCCCTTCTTGTGTACAGATAATATCTGGATCATGCTTCAGAAGGGTAGAAACAAGAAAATCCCGCCGATGTTCCCAAGCATGGACACCATCGGCGGGATTACTAAAACGAATATTACAAGTTATCAGATTAAGAATCATTTGCCTTTCATTATAGTTTTATTGGGCCAGGTTCTCAACATGCGCCTCAATATTAAGGTCAAAATTGCGCTCTTCATTAACTAAAGACATAGAGGTACGTCTTTCTGCCAATCTATCGTCATTTTTACAGATACTTCTTTCAGTACCCACAAGCACATAAGTAGATGCAGGACGGTTCAGTAAGCTCAATGTCACATTTTCACTCCCTGGCCTAAAGGCTACTTCCCAGTATTTACCAATCTCATCCACACGTTCTGAAATCTTAAGTCCAGCATTATCAGCTAAATCTAATGTTTCATGATCAGTTTTAATCACAAGACTATTTATTAAATCTTGAGTTTGAAGATTTACAGAGTACTCAGAAACAACATTACGGGTATATTGCGTGCATTCAACCCCATAATCACCACCCCTGTAGGGATAAGTACGTGATTCAATTAAACGCATAATCTTTTCCATCCTGATTTTGAGAAAAACCCAAGACTCAGGAGAAGTTTTTAGATCTGCAAAAGTTACTGATTTGCCGTCCTGGCGTTTAACTTCAAAGTGCTTTGAACTAAAAGTATCCTGGTAAATCTTTTTAAGAATACTAGGACTCTCATTAACTAATACATGATCCTGTCCTGTTAAAGAACGTGTCCACCAATTTTTAAGATTGGACTGTGGCATAAGTAAAATATTTGATTGATCAAAGTTTTTAGCATTCTCAATCTTGTAATGTTTCAAAAAATCATTAAATGTCATGCTTTTGGAAACATAATGAACTTTTGATTTTTCACCGTCAAAGACAAAAACTTTGTAAGTTTTCATCGCAACAGAATCTTGCTCTTGAAAGTTTGCTTTTAGGCGGAACGTGGCAGTTCCATCCATTAACATTTTGAAATCGTCGGAAGTGAGTTGAACTTCCATTGTGGGGTTCCAGACTCCAAGCTCCTTGATGAATTCGCCTTTAACGAGAGAGATTCCTTGAGGGGTTACTCCCTCAACATCAAAGAACAGCTTTAGAGTAAGCATTCTTGGAGCCAAAGTTGCAAATTCTTTCTTTTCCATTTTCAATTGAGACCAGTCTTGAAAGATCTCTTCTTTTTTAATTTTTTTTCTAGAGGTCACTAAACGAACGAGGTCGTCTCGCGAACTGCTTTTATTGCTGAATTTAATTTCTACTTGCTGCGAATCGATCTGAACCAACATAATCCCTTTCACCAGATCTAATGCACTCACATCAGCTTCTAATGGATTACGACCTACGGCCACTTCATCAGTGTCAATAGAGTTATCTCCATCGCTATCAGCTAAGTTTTGATAAGGAGGATTTGTATGCTTACCGCATGAAAAGATGACCAAAATAAAAATTAGCCATTTCATACTGCACCACCCTGGACAATTTGTTTCATGAGACTTTGAACTTCTCCCACACCCCAGAAAACAACTTTTCTAGATTTCATGGGAACAGATGTTTGTGCTTTTTTATGCGCATCCACAAGAAACATCTCAAGATTGGTGAGCATGGCATTGAAGATCTTTTCATCACGCTCATCCATGGCAATCTTTTGAAAACGGAAAATTCGAGGTGCTTTCTGATCAACTACGGCCTCAATGAGTTCAAGACATTCTGCTTGTCTTGCCTCTAAGCCATTTAATTCTTCATGAATCATTGGTGATAGATTCTCACTTACTCGGTACCGGACTCCATCTGTTGAGAGAATTCCTCGTATCACCATGGCCTGAAGAATATTGAAGCAAACATTTTCGTGTAAGCCTGACTGATTGAGAACTTCGTTGTAGGTGAGTTGATTTTTATTAATAGAGTCCAAAACAATTCTTTCTAAAGATGATAAACCTTTCATATATTTTCCTTAAGCGATAATCGCGTTTTCAATTTGTGAACGGATATAGAGGCGGCTATAAGTGCGGCTTAAAACTTTACGCGAGATATAGTCGGCAACTTTACTTAACTCTTCGTTGGTAAGAACAGCTGAGGCTTCGTCGAGCACTTCCGTGAGCCTGGCGAAGCTAGGATTTTCAGCAATTTTCAAAGAAACAGCTGACTCGAAAGCTTCGAGTTCTCCAACCTTCATGGTTTTGCCATTGAAGAGTCGGAAAACGCGTGTGATTTGGATACCCGTTCGGGCAGAGACTTCCCGAAGTGTTTCATTCGGAAAAAATTGGCGGTAGCGGTGAAGTGTTTTTTTCTGCAAAGACATGAGTCAGCTCCTTTTTTGTAAAGATGCTGACCTTAAAGCAAGGCGCGTGCCAATTTAGAAATGGAGTTGGTGTTCTTGAAGGATGCGATAGAAAGCGGAGCTTGAAATTTTTAATTCTTTAATACAAGCAGTGATTTTCCCGTTATTGCGTTTCATGGCCTCTTCAACCGCACGCTTCTCTAAGTGAGTGATAAAAGACTTTAAACCGTTTTGAAAAACAGCTTCTTCCCATCCTTCAAGCGAAGTCGTTGGGGAAGATTTAGCTGAGGGAGAAAGTGTTTTCTGAATGAAGGCAGCATCAATAATTCCTGTGAGATTTTGCGAAAAACGCTCACAAATTTTAAGCAATTCTCTGACGTTACCTGGCCAGGTATGTTTTTTAAGTGCCTCTAGAGCATCTGGTTTTAAAACAAAACGACGAGAAGATTTTTTTTGAAAATATCTCAGCAGAATTTCAATATCTT
>CAMDDI010000054.1 GCA_945890905.1 Bacteriovorax stolpii | reverse complement strand
TAATGAATCCCAGTAAAAGGCCGATAGCACCGCCCAGTATCCCTAATAGCATACCTTGATTTAAAAATAGCCGGACGATATCCTTGGGTGAGAAACCCATTGATCTAAGAATAGCTACATCTCGCTGCTTTTGATTTACGAGAATACTTAAAATGTTATAGATCCCAAATCCCGCAACCAGAATAATAGATATGGTCATTGAATTTCGAACTATATCTTGAGTTTTAAAAACCGAAAGAATTGCAGCCGAAGATTCTTGCCAAGAAAGAATCTTATCTTTGGAGCTTTTCTTCCAGGAACTTGCCTTATCGCTGGCGAGATCGGGATCAAAAAGTTTTACTGCAATATCAGTGATCTCACTCGGTGTACCCCTGAGCTTTTGACCGTCAGTTAACGAAATAAATGAGGTTCCCTCATCGATAGATTTGATACCTGTCTCAAAACTACCAACAACTTTGAAATTCTGAGGTAATTCGCTACCAGTAGAAACAAAGATGGTTTCCTGAAGCCGGGTGCCTAAAAGCTCCATCAGTTTTGTTCCTATGATTAGTCGATTACCTGAATGTCCCATGTCCTTGAAGCTTCCAGACTTCATGTAATTTTCTATGTTGGTGACTTTTAACTGCCTATCATATTGCGATCCTATGACTCTTCCGACTTTTGTTATTTTGTTATGAGTGAAAATAACTTGAGCTATAACTTGTGGAGAATAGGCCGCAACATCTTTGTCAGCGTCCATTTTTCGAAACCATCCGAGAGGATATTCTATTCGTGTGGAATCTTTTCTTCCTGAAGGAGCGATTTGCCAAAACACATGAGCTGCTTCTGGATAAGAGGCCATGTCTTTTGCAGTGAGAATCTCCTCTCGAGCAGAAATTCTAATGTGGGACTCATTGTTTACTAGTTGCTCCATCATGTAAGACTGAAATCCTAGCATCATGCCGGATATGGACACATAAGCTGCTGTTCCAATCGTAATTCCCAACAGGATCAACAGACTTTGCTTTTTTCTGGCCATTAGTTGACGGATGCTTAAAAACATCATGGGATTGTTATCTCATCTGAGGTTGAAAGTTCAGGTGAGAGAATTTCTGTTTTCTCTTCATCAGCTATACCGATCCCAACTTTAAGCTTGTGCTTTTTATGATTCCTTTTAACCACTATGTGACCGTTTGCTATGGCCTTGGTAGGAATCAGAGTTACATTGGACTTTCTAGCAACCTCGAAAGCTACATCGGCAGACATGCCCGGAAGTATACCGATGGGCCATTTCTCCAGGAGAACTTTGGCGACAAATTGGTCGTTTTGTGGGTAGATGGTGGAGATCTTTCCATAAATTTTGTTATTTCGGAAAAACTCAAAAGTGACTTCTGCTTTAACACCCTTTCTTAATCGCATTGCTGCCTGTTGCTCAAGAGAGACTTCTAAATAGATATTTTTTAAATCAATAAGGGATAGGATCAAAGATTGTGGGAATAGGTTCTCGCTGATCGTTACAGGGATGTCAGTGACCTTGCCATCAAAGGGAGCTTTGTAAACGGAGCCTTGATCAGTAATAAAAAGTGCTTCCCCTTCTTTAACATCTTGCCCTTCAGTGACATAAAATTTTTCTACGGAATTTACGATGGCAGCTGTCGCATGATAGGTGTTTTCTGATCTTACGATACCTAGTCCATAAACTGCCTCTACAATGTTTCCTTTAGTGGGATTGAAGATCTCTTTCTGACAACCCATGATAAAGAAACTAAAAAGTAGGAGTGTTTTCATTCTTTGTACTTATCATCATTGGCCATCTGATGTGACCTAAAGGTCCAATGAATTTTTGCAAATAACAATTGTCGGATTTCACCTTGCACCATAGAGCTTAATTTTTTAAGCGGTAGTACTTAGTGGCCACTAAAGAAGCCCAGTCAGTGAACTAGTGAATATGGTTGAGGAATTAATTGGCAAAGAAATTGTCTGAAAAGTGGTAGAGGCGACGGGTATTTAGTTGAACACAGGGGAACTAATGACCAGACCTCCATCTCGATGCATTATTCAATTGATTGGAAAAGTCGCCGTCCGGTTCCTTATTACTTTATGTCCATCAAGGGACAAGGAGGAACTGAATGCAAAAGCTCGTTTCAATGATCATGGGGTTTATTCTCGCTTTAGGCCTAGCTAGTGTTCTATAGCACTTTAAGAAATGAAACTCTTTTTAAGGCATCTAAAGGCTCAATAAAACTATCTGGCTTCACTCAGAGAATGACAGGGGTGAAAAATGCTTGGTAACCCACTGGCCCATAACCTTATAGTAGAAAGAAGAAAGAGAAATATGACCATTAAAGAGTTTGCAAAATTCTTGGGAGTTTCACCATCAACTTTATTTTCATGGGAGAATGGGGCCAATCCTAGGAATTTTAATTACCTTAAGCAGCTCGCAATAAAACTTGAAATGCCTCTCTCCCTTTTGGTTTTACGAGAGTGATCTTGACATAGGTGTACACCTAGTGGTACTCTTTGCCTGAGGTGATTTTATGGAAAGTATAAGTCCCAAAAAACTCAGAGCTGAACTTAAAGATTATTTGGACATGGCCGCTAATGAGCCTATTAGGATTCAACGCCGGTCTGGTGAGAATTATGTTCTGATGAATGAGAACAAGTACGCAGAACTCAATAATGAAATTTCCTCTCTCCAGCGTCGATTATTGGCGATGAATGATATAGCCGATGGTAGAGCCTCTGAATATAAAGGCAAAGAAGAACGCCTCAAGAGGTTTAAGAAATAAATGTCATATGTGAAAATTATCTTATCAGAAGCCTACCAAAGACGACTGGGGGAAATTGAAGATTTCATTTGGGAGTCGTCTGGTAAAAGCATCCTGGCCTTGGAGGTATTCCTTTCGTCTCACGATAATATTTTAGAGTTTTTGAAGCAGAATCCTACAACTCCGGCGAATCATCCTCAAACAGGTGATCAATCATGGCCTTTTTCTGATGGACGTTATCGTTTATTTTTCAAATTTAATGGCGAAGATATTGAACTTCTCGATCTTATAGATAATCGGATGAGTAATCTGAAAATTTATATCAATAATGTTCTTCCGACATTTAACGAAGACGAATAAAAAAGCCATGGTTTTGATCCATGGCTTTTTAGTTATGAATTCTTAGTTCAAGTTTTCAGTTGGTGAATCGATCTCTAGTGAATTGAGGTGAGCCCTTCTGATCAAACCCCGTTCACCAGACTTTCGATGCAGCTTGATTGGCCAACATTAGGCACCTCTTGTAGAAGAGGTGCCCAGGAGAGGACCAGTTATGGAAGTATTTACTCCGCCACCTTATAGAGAAAAGAGAGTCACTGGACGTCCGACAAAATTGTCGACTGAAATGCGACTAATGGTTGCCAAAAAAGTCTTTGAGAAAGAAATGACCTACAGAGAAGCTGCTAAATTATTCGGCATTTCTGGCGGAGCAGTCGGCTCTTGTGTGAGATTTTATAAAAAGCAAGGATCACTTACTCAAAATAGAAAACGTACCTAAAGTTATGAAGGTCCAATTAGTGGGACACGGTCAGATGGAAGTAGAAGTTAAAAAAATGTGTACAAGTTGCTGGGCAAGGTATAGGTCTAGACAGTATTTATATTAAGTGCTTAGATTTGTTATGATTAAAATTATTCTTATCTTTTTTTTGAGCTTAAGTTCTCAGGCCTATTCTTTTTTTAAACTAGCTCCTGTGTCTGGCACACATATAAAAGTTATTGTCCCGTACACGATGGGTGAGCATAAAATTACCTCAGACGAAATTCAGGGAAGTGTTACTTTTGATAAGGATAAAAGTCTGGTTAAGCAGGGTGAGCTCATCCTACCGGTCAAGAGCCTTCGTCACGATAAAACTCAACTTGTATGCCATCTACAGGAGTCACTCTCTTTGGATTATGATAAATCAGATTTTCCCGACGAGCACGTCTGCGAAGATGACAAGCTTGCTACTGTAGGGAAAAATTCTCCAGCTTTCATAAATATTGTCGCTTCATTAATTGAGCCGTTCAAGCTAGGTTATGTAACAGTTCCAGTACGCTGGACTATTCACGGAGTGACGAAAGATCTTCCAGTAGAAATTCATTCAGATTGGGATGCAGAAAATTCAAAGCTGAACATTCGCGGAGAAATCAAATTTCAACGAAGTGATTTCAACATTACTGTTAAGAAGTTTCTTTTCATTGGAGTTGATGAGGTACTACCGGTTAGTTTCAATATTGTGCTAGGAGATCCTAAATGAAGTATCTAATTGTCTTTATATCAGTTTTTTATTCACTATCTTCACTCGCCTTTGACAGATTAGGGTTTACTGCTGGAGGAGCATCAGATGAGCAGCAGATCGCTATCGATGGTTCCAGGTTTTGGCGCGTAGGAGATTCAAAATTTTACTTAGGTACTGGAATTCGACTCACTTCTCAATGGTCAAATGACCAAACTTTTAAAACTGCTCCGGCCGAGCTCACAAGAGGTGAGGAAGGTTTAGGATCAATATTTCGCCAGGAAAAGAAATCAAATATTGATGAATTGACTCTCGGGCAATCCCACATAACCAGTTTAAATATTCTCTTTCAGATTCTCTATCAGTTGGATCACTTGTGGGCAGTAGGTTTTAACATCGATATTTTTGGATACAGTTACGGGGAAAAAAGAAAAGGCAGATATAATCCACGATCAGAAGACGGTCAATGGCCAGATAAAGTCTCTGCTAGACCTTCAGAATTTAATTTACTACTTGGAGACGACAATGATCGGGGATCTTTAAACTCAGAACTGTATGTGCTGAGGAAGGTTTCAGAAAAGTGGGCCATGAAGTTTGGCGTCGTTCATGCATTTACTGAGTATGAAACGAATCAAAGACTCAGAAAAGATAATGACCGTTTCCGGAAGAAAAATTACTTGCCTACTATAGGGATCGTTAGAGTTTTTCAATAGCAACAGCAATAATATAAAACAAAGCAGATGTTTAAAAAAGTGGTGGCCCACCCGAGACTCGAACTCGGACACCCTTGCGAGCGGCGGATTTTGAATCCGCTACGTCTACCATTCCGTCAGCAGGCCACACTTGAGTTATCGATTCTAGAGAGTTGTGATTTATTCGTCAATGAATCGCTGGGGAAACGCTTGGCGTAAAGTACAAAAAAAAGGCCCACATTTTTAGTGTGGGCCTAGTATTTAGGACTTAGATTTCTGGTTTAGAAGGGGATTTTACCACATTGTTCGTATACCAAGGACTGTTGGCCGTATTCGCCCAGTACTCAACCCAATATTTTCGAGATGGGTTTAGAGGGAAAGTATGGTTCACGAGTCCAGAACTTATGGCCTGTATCACCACTGTGGTTTGAACTTGTTCATCACGACCCATCACTGCACATCCGCCGAGCATACCTTTTTTACAAGAATGAACTTGAATGCTGATCATTAGATAGCCGTCAGCAGCGGTTGCTGGAACATACTGTCTATTCACACGAGCAGTGAAGCTAGCTTGTCCGCCACTTCTTTCAAGTGTGGCACCAGCTGGTAGCACATCTCTTGGAAGTGAAACTGTTTTTCTTCCAATCCCGACAACAACAATTCTTCTTCCTTGAAGAGCGATGGAGTAATTATTGAAAGCAGCTTGAGCAAGAGTTACTTGATTAGTGCCATGATTGAAATTGAAAATGAGCATTTCACTTTCAAAAGATTGTAAGCGCTGATTTGAAATTCTCACTTCATAAGTGCGGTTTTCAGAAGAAATAAGATCTCTATGAGTCACAACTTCATCTACCAGAACTTTTCTTGTGACGGGAACTTGAGTAGGAGAATAGTAAGAACGGGTTTCTAGATGACAAACTCCACTCAGCTGTGTGTTGTATCCAAGCTTCACCATGTTTTCTGAACGGTACTGGTAGAGGACTTGGTATTCAACACTTTTAGTAATCACTTCGGCACGGGCAGCGCGCTCGATTTCATCTTCAAAATCATTCCAGTTGCGAGGCTTAGAATTAAAATAACGAGCGCGGACAAGTGCAGTAGCTGAAACTGGACCTATGCCTTGAATTGCGGCAGCAAGTGTAGCTTGCTTTCTGGCAGCTGGAGCTGAGTAGAAAGCATCCCATAGTTCACTTTTTCCACCACCGGCCTGTTCATCACAAACAAGAACTGATTGAGATACTTGTGTCCAGCGCTCTTCAAGTTGAGTGACTTCTTTCTCAACTTTCTCTTTCGTGCTATAGACAGAAAATTGATTAAATTTTACGTTGTAAGATTGATTGATAGTTGTGTTGGCAGTGACTGGAATTTTTAGTGAATCAGCTTCCCAGTGATATTGAGGGCGGGACACGATTTCAGATGACGGTGCACGTTCAGTTGCGTGAACAAAAGGCTTGGCCCATTCTTCAAAAGTGTCTTTGTCAGCACCCGATGTGTAGTTGTATTTTTGTACGCTACTTGAGCACGAGCTCAAAATAACCAATGCTAGAATTGATCCTAGTCTCTTCATGGAAACTCCTTGATGTTTTGAGACTATCATAGGCCAGAAGACGAAAATGTTCTTGATGGGAAAAAGCTTCACTCAGGAATATGGTTTAAGTCTTTGAAATGTCCAAATAGCGCTCGATAACCTGACGATAAGCGACTATTGAAGCTCCTATGCATACCAGAATGACCACTAAACTGGTTTGAGGATGATGAGTAAACTTTTGGGAAAACTCAAAGAGAGTGAGACCAAATATTGTAATAACTTGGTTCATAATACAAATCATGAACATCACTTTAATGCGGGAACTAGGAGTACTTCTTTTGAAATAATCGCGATAAAAAAACAAAAAAACAATTTCTATAATGCTTAAAGGTAATTGATAGATGACGTAATACCAAGTGAAGAGAAAAGTGATGAAAAATAATGCAAGAATTGAAAACCAAACCACATTGACCTTTTAGCGAAGTTTAATCAACTCAAGGGCCTCTTTCACCGAGAAGCGAAGAAAGTTTGGCCCTAAGTGATTTTGAAGTTCTTGATTAGAAATCAAGCACGAGAACTTTAAGTAATCGATAAGATAATTGGGAACATCGATATTAATTCTTTTAAGTGCACTGTTGAGTCCACCTGCAAGCATAATGGGAAAAGGAATGCCTCTTGTTCCAACAACATCGAGAGCCTCTCTAAGAGAGATAAAATCACTTCCTGCTACGTTATAAGTTCCTGTGGGAAGAGATCCCAGGGCCTGGTAAAGAATGTTGGCCATATCAAATTCATGAATGAACTGAAAAAATGGATTGTAATCAATGGGACTCAAGGCTATTGGACCGGCCAGAAACTTTGTCATGGAGTTATGAATCTGAGTTCCCACAATGTTGCAGGGTCTCAGCACCACAGTAGAAATGGTATTTTGATTTTTCCACATCCAATTGGTACAAATTTGATCCATCTCCACTACATCTCGCAGTTCTGGATGGCGCATACTTGCTCGTAGGGGAGCTTCCTCATTTAAGAAAATAGAATTATCAGGAAATGCTCCGTAGACATGGAAGGTAGAGAGGATCACAACTTTCTTAACACCACTTCTTTCGCAAAGCTCAAGAATACGATTTGTCCCCATTACAGAGAGATCAATTCTTTTGGCCAGAACATTTTCGGCATTTGATGCGTGAGAAATTCTTCCTAAATGATAAACCTTATCAAAGTGATGGGTCCGGAAGAGGTTTTCAAAATTTCCCCGTGAATATTTCAATTCTAAAGATGTAAGACCCTTAAGGGCAGGGACCTTAGAAACATCTCGGGAATCGATTCCTAAAATCTCCCAGTCAGGATGTTCATTGAGAATCAGACGCGCGGTCATCTGGGCCAAACCGCCTGCTATACCAATGAAGAGAATCTTTTTAGGTAAATCTCCGGCGCTCACTTTAGACCTTTGTTTCTAAATTCACGGATAACATATTTTGAAATGGGCTTTCTAATTTGATCCCAAAATGGTCTACGATGCTTAAGCCCATGAATCAGCATGCGTTTAATAGTGTTCTCAATGTGAAAAACGTTTTCTTTGACTTCTTTTTCTGAAGCCTCAACTTCTAGATGGTCTGGAATAGCAATCTCTTCACCAATGTAAATATCAATAGGAGATGGTAGAGGGATGAGATTTAAAGAAATTGGCATGGCCGGAATTTTAAGCCAGCTCGCTAGTTTTTTAGCGTGAAAAACAAAAGGGAACATTTCTTCAGCTCCTATGACAGCAACTGGAAGAATGGGAGTCTTTTTCTGAAGGGCGATTCGATAGAAGCCTTGAGAGAAAGGTCTGAGTTTGTAAAAGTCAGGAGTATTTTTAGAAACCCCACGGACTCCTTCTGGAAAAACTAATATCGATTCGCCGTGATCAATAAGATATTCACAATTGGCGCGGTCTCCGAGGATGGCACCAGATTGAGCAGCGAAATCTCCCAAGAAAGGCATCTGGGCCATGAATCTCTCAACCATCGCGCGCAATACACGTGGCTTAGATATCTCCATGGCAAAAGCAATTCCGATGAGCATTCCATCAAGAGGGATTTGTCCCGTGTGATTGGAAACCACAATGTAGGCATGATCTTTGACATTCTCTGCACCAAAAACTCGGACTTTGAAATAAGAGCGAAAAAGTGGCATCACCCGGCGCAGTGTTTGCTCACACAGATCAATATTAAAACCCCATGGGTCTTTATAATCTTTGTATTCCTCTCTGAGTTGGACAAAGACTTCGGTAATTTTGATGTCATCTTCTGGGGTGAGCAGATGGTGTTCTAAGGCCTTTAGCATAAGATAATTTATCACAGACTAACTTTACCGCAAGAAATAGAGTCTCTCGGTCAGATATAACCTTGCATATCACTGTTACGCTTAACAAAAGAAATGATGGACTGCTCAACCTTATCGAGATTGTCGCCCTTCTCCGCTGAGACAAAATGGATTTGTTTTACCCAGCTAAACTCTTTATAAATCGAAGGCATAAGATTTTTTAGACGAGATCGTTCACTCTGAGTTTTGAGTTTATCGATTTTATTAAAGAGCACATAAGTCTCTAGGTTAAAACTGTGTATATATTTTTGAAAAAGAACATCCGGCTCTTGCAGTGGATGTCGGGCGTCTTGAATATTTAACAGCAATATTTTCTGACTACACAACTGAAAGAAGTTATCTAAAAGTTGCTGCCAATTTGCTGCCATTTCTTTTGATACATCAGCATGGCCATATCCAGGAACATCGAAGAGATAGAAGTTTTCTATTGTTTTTTTCTCACGATCTTCAACGATGAAATTAAAAATATTCACCTGACGAGTACGACCAGGAGTTTTGGAAACTCGCGCAGTTGCCTTTCCAAATAAGGAATTGATTAGAGATGATTTTCCAACGTTGGAGCGTCCAACAAAAGCAATTCCATTAATGAAAGGATGCTCATTGAGCCAAGTCTTAAGTTGATCGACTTTATCGATCCCCATAAGAAATTCTGTTTTTCCTTTCTGAATGTTCATAGTGGCCCAGCTCTTTTACGTTCACTTTTTCCTGATCCTATCAGAAAAGGATGCATAACGTCTTTTAAAAAGAGGAGTCCGGTATGTTTCAAAGAAAGCTCATCGAGCAACAAATCCAGGCGGCAGGTGTCCGCTTAGGTGATAGTTGCAGCATTTTCCCTTCTAGTGGCCGGAAAAAGTCATTTACTCTCAACCGAAATCGTATTGATCTGATCTCACCACATTACCGCCCCCAGGATCTTTGTATGAGCTACGTAGAACTTCCCAATACTCATTTTGAGAGTTTTCACTACCGCCTCGAACTTGATGAGCGGGGATCTCAAGAGCGCCGTTTTGTATTGAAGACAATAAAAGGTCAGGCATTTTGGCTAAATGGTCTTGCTGCTAAAGAAGCTTACGTAGAAAGGATGGATCGTCTTTTTATTGATGACAATAAAGTCAATTTTGAATCCTGTGGATTACAAGAGCTGACAGATAAGCACTTTGATCATCCGGTTCTGAGTGAACAGAACTTACTTGAGTCGGATCTCAAAATTTTGATCTCTGGTGAAACCGGTACGGGTAAAACTTATCTCGCTTCCAAAATACATCAGAAGAGTGGGCGCATAGGGAAATTTGTAGCGATCAACTTATCTTCCTTTAATCCTCAACTGATTGAATCTGAACTTTTTGGACATAAAAAAGGTGCCTTCACCGGCGCCACCAGTGACCGTTCAGGGGCATTTGCTGAAGCTGAATATGGAACTCTTTTTATGGATGAGGTGGATTCATTGCCGCTAGATCTACAAACCAAACTTCTCACCTTCATCGACAATAAAAAGTTTCGTCCAGTGGGGGCCAATAAAGAGATGGAAATCAAAACAAGATTGATTTTTGCTTCTGGCAGAAAACTGGAACCTTTGGTTGAACAAGGTCTTTTTCGTAAGGATTTTTACTACCGCCTAAAATCAGGTCATAGTCTGGAGCTGCCTTCTCTGAGAAATGACGTAATTAAAATTAAAGAGGCCTGTCAGTACTTCGCTCTCAAAAATCATGTCACGCTCTCCTTGCGTTTGATTGAATTTTATCAAACTCTCGCCTGGCCAGGAAACTTGCGACAACTCTTTGGACATTTAGAAAAAAAGAAAGTGCTATGCCGCTCCATCAAATTTGATTTTGATTCTATTGATGAAGAGCTCCTCCTTCAGAGTTCAGATCTCATGAGTATAGCCACCACTTCCGAGCTTATATCTATGGAGCAACATAAAATGGATTATGTGAAAAAAGCTTTAGGTCTGTGTGAAGGAAATGTTTCAATGACCGCCCGCAAGCTTCAGCTCACAGAAAAAACAGTAAGAAACTTGTTGGGGAAAATTTAGTTAGCGAGAATGTAGGTGAGTTTTAGTTCAGTCACATGACCGTCCTGCTGGTGGAGAATGAGGAAATCATCAATCTCTGCCAGCAACTTCTTGCGGATAATTTCTTTTCCTTCTTCTTCAAGAGGAAATGATGCCGACAGAGGTTCTACGTGCAAGATAAGATAGTCGCGTAATTGAAATTCTTTTTTCTCGAGCCATTTTCGTGTCGATCGATTTGATAAAGTCGCAACGAAATCGATATCAATACTTCTTAGTTCATTCACTTCAGGAATATAAACAGGTAAACGGATGGAAGTAATCTCCAGATGCTTCGTAGGTTTTTTGTAGTAGACCGGGCGAGGGTAAGCGATTTCATCTTCAATACTCGCTGGTGCGCGACCTTCATTTAAGTGCTGATTTAATAATCTGTTACCAGAAAATACGATGTTACATACTGCGAGAAAAGAAGCAGCAGTAAAGCCAAGAAGCAAAACTGATTGAGCAGTGGAGAGGCCTTTTAACCATTGGGCCATCATCATAAATGGAGCATACAGGATGGCCTTAAACTTACCAGCATTCTTGGGCTGACGAAGTTTGTACTGGGCCATGGCGGCATCGTAAGTTTCTTTGAGTTTTGCTTTATAGTTATAGCTCAGAAGATTGGCTTTAGTTTTAGCTATAAAAGCGATCAACCAGGTTTTAGTAATTTGGGGGAGTCGTTTAAAATTTATCACACAGAAGAGCCAGGCGTTCTGCAACTTCATGAGGATGACTTTAACTTTTGCGGGAGTTCTCTTTTTGATGAAACTAACCGTGAGCTCTTGGAGCTTGATTATAAGGTGGTTAATTAAATTTTCAATTTTTGTTAAAAAATCCATCACCTTACCTATCGGATTCATAGAGTGAAAAGATGAGAGGGAAGCATATTGGTCAGATACTGGGAAAACTTTGCCACCTGAAAACCCAGACTTAAAGCCTTGTATGGAGCCTCCCGATAAGAGAAATGTCGTAAATGAACAAGGATGTTTTATGCGCCGTCGCCTCGTACTAATTTCTACTGTGGCCCTCACCTCACTTGTGGGCTGTTCCCAATTTGAAAATAACGGAAGAACTTATCTCACGGAAATGGAGCAAGATGATTCAAGCTTCTTTGCACCTCGTGAAGATTTTCCCATCGTCGCAGGCGATACGGGAAGATTTTGGAGTACGGAAAAAGAGCGAAAGGCCCGAACACCTGCTTCAATTCATGATGTGGAAATGGACCGAGCTCATGTGGCCCTTGAAAATGAAAGAAGAGATTTAGAAGAAAACCAATCTGAGTCGGCCCGTGAATTTTATAATGAACACAAAAATAAACTTTCTAATACTTCGGAAAAAATTTATTTTCTTCGACTTCCAAAAAGTGAGCGCAGAGAATATTTGATGTCACGGGGTTTGATCACAGAAAAACCTTCGAAAGAGGCCCAAGAAAATCGCATAAGTGCTGTTAGTCACTCTGAAATTATGTTGGGAATGAATAAGAGTGATGTGATGGCCAGTTTAGGCAACCCTTCTCGGGTAGAAGTGGCCGGAAATCCAAGTTATGAGAATGAAAGATGGATCTACCGGGTTAATGGCGCAATGAAGTATATTTATTTTGAGTCTGGTCAAGTTGGGGGCTGGGAGTAACGCTCTAAATTGATGCTTTTTGCTCTCATTCAAGGTAATTTATCCCCATAACTTTTGCAGGGGCAGGGATGGAATTTACTCTAGAATTCGAGCGTCCAGTATCGGAACTCGAAAATCAAATCCGTGAATTAAGACAAGCTGGGTCGCGCCCAAATATCGATATCTCTCATGAGATCGAAGCACTTCAGGCCAAAGTGGATGGGATGTTGGAAGAAATTTTCCAAAAGCTCACACCTTGGCAGCGGACTCAACTCTCTCGTCATCCGCAACGTCCTCACACCATAGATTACATCGAAAAAATTGTGACTGATTTTCATGAGCTTCATGGTGACCGCCGCTTTTCTGATGATCAGGCCATGGTCACAGGATTTGGTTACATCGATGGACAGAAAGTGGCCGTGATTGGAATTGAGAAAGGCCGCAAGACTCAAGAAAAAATCAAACGCAATTTCGGAATGGCCAACCCTGAAGGATACCGTAAAGCCTTGCGTATTATGCAAATGGCTTCCGCGTTTTCAATTCCAGTTGTGACTTTCGTGGATACACCTGGGGCCTATCCTGGAATTGGTGCTGAAGAGCGCGGGCAAGCTTTGGCCATTGCTGAAAACTTAGAAGAAATGTTTAAAATAAAATCGCCCATCGTGTCGGTGGTTATCGGCGAAGGTGGATCAGGTGGGGCCCTTGGTATTGCAGTGGCCGACCGCGTGTTCATGATGGAATATTCTGTGTATTCGGTGATCTCTCCTGAATCGTGTGCTTCAATTTTATGGTCAGATCCTAAAATGGCGGAGACGGCGGCGAACTCTTTGCAACTTTCTCCTAATAAGGCCCTTGAACTGAAAGTCATTGATGGCGTGATTAAAGAGCCGGCCGGTGGAGCTCATCGTTATCCTGATAAGGCCATTGCAAAAGTAAAAGAAGCCATCGTTAATAGTATCAAAACTCTTCAGAAAGATGACATAGATGTGATGATGCAAAATCGTTTTGAAAAATTCCGTCAGATGGGTAATACCACTTTGATTTTGGATACAACAGATGTTGAAGTGAAGGAATAGTCATGAGTGTTTATTCGATGACTGGTTTTGGTAAAGGTGAGGCGAAAGACAAATACTTTACGATCACGACAGAAATTAAAACAGTAAATAACCGTTTTAAAGATTTCAAGTTCCGCATGAGCTCTCTTTTTAATCCCATTGAAATTGATCTGCGCTCAAAACTAGAAAACGAATTCCGTCGTGGAAGTTTTGATATCAGCGTTTCTTATAAAAAAAATGAAAAAGCGATTGTTGAGTTCCTTGTAGATACAAAAAAGATTGAAGCGTATATTGCTTTGCTTAAACCCGTGTTTGAAAGACAGGGTGTAACTATGTCCATCTCACCGACAGAATTCATGCGACAAGATTTTTCCAAAGATGAGGATGAGCAAAAAGAAAAAGAGATGGAACCTTTGGTTAAGGCTTCTTTTGATGCTGCTATCAAAGCACTAAAGCATTCTCGTGCTCAAGAGGGCCAGAAGCTCACAGAAAAACTTCTGGAGCATCTATCCATCTATGAAGAGAATCTGGCCCGCGTAGAAGCTCGCAAACTTGAGTATCCAGAGCTCATGAAGGATAAACTGACTCAAAGACTCAATGAAAAACTAAAAGACCTAAAAATCGATGACTCCCGCTTCATGCAAGAAGTGGTTTATTACCTAGAGAAGCTAGAAATAGACGAGGAGATCAATCGGGCTAAGATTCATCTGATCAAACTAAAAAGTGTCTTGAAGTCTACCGGTGAGATTGGCCGGCAAATTGATTTTCTTCTCCAGGAATTAGGTCGCGAGACTAATACCATAGGATCAAAATCTGCCCATCCTGATATTTCCTCCCATGTCGTTGAGATGAAAGTACAATTAGAAAAGATCCGTGAACAGGCCCTGAATTTGGAATAAACATGCCAGGTAAGATGATTGTCATTTGCGCGCCCTCAGGGACCGGCAAATCCACATTATTAAATCGCTTAAAAGCTGACCACCCAGACTTGATGTGGTCGGTGAGCTGTACCACTCGTCCGACTCGGACGGGGGAAGTTCATGGTAAAGATTACTACTTCATCAAAGTAGATACTTTTGAAAAACAAATTGCAGATGGAGAGTTCATTGAGTGGGCGAAAGTTCATTCAAACTATTACGGAACTTCAAAGCGTTTTGTAGATGAAGGTTTAAAAAATAATTGGAAGATGCTCTTTGATTTAGATGTTCAAGGTGTAGACGCTATGAAAAAGCTCTACGGAGCTGATGCTCACGTGATCTTCATTGAGCCACCTTCTATCGAAGAATTAGAAAAGCGTTTACGTCTTCGCGGAACAGATCCCGAGCACGTAATTAGCGAAAGAATAAATAATGCCCGCAAAGAACTTGCTCGCAAGGATGATTTTGACCACCTCGTCTTAAACGATGATGTAGATCGGGCCTATAAAGACTTGAAGGCCCTGGTAGAAAGGATTCTCAAATAGGTATGTTCGCTGAACGGATAGATTTTTCCCACGAAGCTAATCTCACGGTTGATGAACTCATTAAGCGTGCCGAAGTTTTACTGCCTGAAACTGACATGGGTCTTTTGCGCAAGTGCTATGAGTTCGCTGAGAAAATGCACATCAATCACAAGCGCTCATCAGGCGAGCCTTATATCATTCATCCGCTCAACGTAGCAGCGACTCTGATTAAACTTAAAATGGATCTTGATTCGATTATGGCGGGTCTTCTGCATGATACCGTAGAGGATTGCGATGTCTCCCCTGAAGAGATTGCTAAGCTTTTCGGTCAAAGTGTAGCCCAGATTGTTGTGGGTTGTACCAAAATCTCAAAAATAAAATTTAAAACCAAAGAAGAATCTCAAGCAGAAAACTTCCGTAAGATGGTTGTGGCCATGGCCCAGGATCTACGTGTGATCATCGTGAAGCTCTCAGATCGCATGCACAACATGCGAACCCTTCAGTACATGACCAAAGAAAAGCAGATGTCTAAAGCTCAAGAGACTTTGGATATCTACGTTCCTCTGGCATCTCGTCTGGGTATTAACTCTGTGAAGGCCGATCTTGAAGACTTATGTCTTCGTTACTTGCATCCAGATATTTACTATCGCCTCGCTGAAAAAATCGCCATGAAAAAACGTGAGCGAGAGTCCTACATCGAAGAAACCCTCAATCTTGTTGAAGAAAAAATGATGGAGTACTCGGTTACGGGTGAAGTAACGGGACGCCCGAAACACTTTTTCTCTATTTATAAAAAAATGCAGCAGCGGGGAGTG
>CAMDDI010000053.1 GCA_945890905.1 Bacteriovorax stolpii | reverse complement strand
TCCGGATCTCATAGGTGTACCGATGTTACGAAGATCAGCAACTTTTGATTTAATATCTTGGCGCCATTCATTAATAATTGGCAGCTGCCACATGTACTCATCTTGAGATTTAGCCGCGGCCATAATCTCATTCATCCACTTCTGATCATTTCCTAAGATGGCACAAACTTGATTTCCGAGGGCCACAAGACAGGCACCAGTAAGCGTAGCTGCATCAATCAAATAGTGAGGATTTTGGTCACAAGCATAATCAACAGCGTCTGCAAGAATGAGTCTCCCTTCGGCATCAGTATTGAGAATTTCAACTGTCTTTCCGTTTCTGCCTGTGATGATGGAATCTGGAACTGTGGCCATTGAGTTAATGGCATTATCTGTGATGGCCAAGATACAAGTAATTTTCACAGGGGATTTTTCAAGAACAGCAGCGCGGAAAGCTCCATAGACTGTGGCCGATCCACCCATGTCGTTTTTCATGCCCATCATGTTTGCACCCGGCTTTAGGCTGTATCCACCAGTATCGAAAGTAATTCCTTTACCAACGAGAGCAATGTGCTTAGTTTTTGCATTTGAGCGAGCAGGCTCATAAGTTAAATGAACCAAGCGAGGCTCATAAGCTGATCCAGCATTTACTGAAAGCAAGAGACCCATCTTTTCTTTTTGAATTTGGGCCTTATTAAGAATCTTAATTTTAACACCTTTAAGATTTTTCTTAACATCAGCATCAATCAAGCGTGCGTATTCTTCTGAGTGAAGGACATTTGGTGCTTCATTGATGAAGTCTTTAATGATTGAAATAGATCCACAGATATTTTTGACAGATGAGAGAACTTTTTGAAGTTTAACGGAGTTTTTTTTCTCAACGTGAGCAAGGATTATTTTAGTTTCAACTTTATCTGCTTTTTTCGATTTATATTTATCAAAAGCATAATCAGACATTTCTATTGATTCAGCAATTAAGCGGGTGGTTTCAACTTCATCGCGGACAGTATTAAATCCTGGAACATCAAAAGCGATGGTTGAAATTTTATTGGTCTTAGCATTTTTAAAGATTTTGGCCACAGACTTTCTGATATCCTCAGCCGTAAATTTTGATTTATCTCCCAGTCCAATTACCCATACCGTTTCCCCAGTTGCACCGGTGAATGCGAGAGTTTCGTCTTTGCCTGCTTTATAGTTTTTAAGGGATTTTAGATTTTGAAATTCTTCTTTTAAACTTTTATCACTCCAGTGATCGACACTGATGCTGGTTTCCGGTTTAGCGGCTTTAGTTTTAGGTGTAGAGGTCTTTTGGTAAGCGGTCAAAATCTTAAGCTCTGCATTCAGAAACTGATCTCCGACCAAATCAAGTACAGCGTTCATGGGGACTCCTTTAATAATCTTGATATATTGCCACTTCTTGAATGAAAGGTGAACTTCGGGTACCTTCTTATTTATGAAACTTTTGTTACAAAGATATCTCGCTGCGCAGTTCATCATGCCTCTGGTCCTGAGTACGGCGTTTTTCATAGCCTTCCTTCTGACTTTTGAGCTCTTCAAAATGACTGAACTTTTGGTCACGAGGGACATTTCAATCTGGTTTATCGTAACTCTCATTGGGAATATCGCTCTCACATTCGTGCCACTCTCTCTTCCTATTGCAGTATTTTTCTCAACTATTTACTGTCTTAATAGACTTTCATCTGACTCAGAATACATCGCTATGCGTGCAGGTGGACTCACTAAAAGTCGCATCATTGTTCCTTTCTTGGTTATTTCAGGACTTCTTACCGTCAGCGTTTTTCAGCTCAATCAAAATCTCATTCCTCAGTCCAACCGGGAGTTTAAAAGAAAAGTGAACTACCTAACTTCAAGTGGAGTCTTAGCAGGGATCAAGGAAGGACAATTCTTCACTCTTATTCCAGAGCTCACTCTTTTTGCTACTAAAGCTTCTAAGTACGGTCGCGAACTGCAGGAAGTGTTTCTTCACTTAAAGCAGGGGGAAGGGAAAGAAAAAGTAATTCTCGCGGCTAGTGGTGAGCTTTTATTTGAGCGAGATCCAAAAGAGCTCACAGAAAGATTGACTTTAATTTTGCATGACGGAAATATTGTGGGTCAATCTGAGGGCAAAGACATCGAGAAAATTAATTTCACCAAATATGTCTTTCCAGTTTCCCAGAACCAATTTGAAGACCGCATCAGTATTAAAGAAACCATGCTCTCTTCTAAAGAATTAGAAGGGGTGATGAAAATGTCACCCAAGGAAGCTGAGGAGGTTTATCGCTTTAATAAAAAAGATATCTTCAATGCCAAGTATGAGTACTGGAGCCGCAAGAATGGGGCCCTGGTGTGTTTTATTTTCTGTTTTCTTGGTTGCACTTTGGGAGTCTCTGGAAACCGCGGTAAAGGCAGGAATTCAGGTCTCATCGGTCTGGGCTGTTTGATTAGTTATTACGGAATGTATTTTGGATTAGTAAGTCTGGCCAAAAGTGGGTCCCTGCCAATTCCAGTTGCTGTATTTCTACCGGTCACTGTCATGGCAGGATTGGGAACCTGGTTCTATCGTCAGCTAGATTGGCAATCCTAATTAGGGTTTGCGCTTTTCTAGTTCGTCTTCTTCAAGCTTCATGCGCTTAATATAATCCTCAGCTGTATAAAGAATATCATCTTTAGCTTTTGGGAAAAGAGGAAGCTGATACTTTTCACTGCTCTCTTCAGGGAACACTAAACTCTTCACTCCAGATTTGGTTGGGGTTTCAATCATGTAGTTGTTGTAGAAAATTTTTGTCACATTCACGTTGCCTAAGAACAGACGGATCACTTGGCCTTGCAAGAAGAGATCATTACCTTTACTGATAATGACACTCTCAATAGGGTTATTATCAATTTTATAACTTACCCAGGTATTCCCATCAAAAGCTTTCACATAAATGTTTTGAACTTCAGAATTCATTGAAGACTTAATCTTCTCAGGCATGAAATTAGGATCATCATTTTCTGGAGCATCCGTTTTTACCGAGAAGAGCTTCCCTTTAACTCTTTTGAACTCAATGGTTGGGAAGTTTCTTTGAAACTCAGGTTGAGGCTTAATTTCTTCAGGTTTTTCTTCAGGCTTAGCTTCAGTAGTTGCTGTAGTTGAAGTAGAAGCTGCGTCGAGCTTAGGTTCTACTTTTTTTGGATTAGCGTGAACTAGGGCCTTGCTTGATTCAATTTTGGGACCAAGATCTTTTCCTTTATGGCTATTCACTTCATCTTCCACAACGGAAGAGATGAGCTTATATCCGCCTACAAAAAGCAAAATCACAGCACCAAAAATTAAAACAGGGAGCATGGATTTTGTATTCTCCATTATTGAATCGCTGCTTTCAATCACTTCATGAGGTAGGGGCTCTTCATCACCTTGCATTTTTACCGGTGCGGCAGGTGTGGCCGTGGTCATAAGCTTAGTGTGATTAAGAGCGGGGAAAGGCTTACCAAGAACATTGAGGTAAGTGTATTCCATTTTGTTAATTGCCTCATCAAGAGGGAGACCAAGTACTTTCACGTAACTAGTCACAAATCCTTTGATGTAGGCTGCACTTGGAAGATGATCATAATCATTGGCCTCAAGGGCCTTTAAGATATTGATGCTGATCTTCGTTTTTTGAGAAAGTTTCTCAAGTGTGAAATTCTTATCTAGCCTTTTTTGTTTGAGGAATTCACCGAGAAGTCCCATACTCTCGTTTTCATTTCCATCACCACTAGCTTCTTGCTTAAACATTACCTGTCCTTAGGTTTTTTAAAAGTCTGGGGACTCAAGCACCTTCAGTGATGCATGAGCTTCGGGAGCCTTATAGCGAGCTTCAATTTCATTGAGTTCAACTGCTTTGGCCCGGGCCTTTACGGCAAAAACTGATTTTTTAAAGTGAGTGTCGATTTCATCGAACTTAATACGCGCGTCTTCAAACCTGCGAAGATCAACCAAAGTCATACCATAGTAGTAATGAGCAACAGGTGACTCGTAACAACTTCCGCTTGAAGCGTCTTTAAAATTTTTGAGAGCAGTATTAAATTGTTTTCTTTTGTAGCGAAGAAGCCCAAGTTGTAAAAAAGCTGGGCAGTAGTTAATATCTTCTTTGAGGGCTTTTTTGAAATACTCTTCTGCACCATTAAGATTTTTTCTTTTTTCTTCTTCCAAAACACCCAGGTTATAATAGGTGCGTGCTTGTTTGTCGTACGTCAGATCTTTGGTGACTTCGAGGTAGAGCTTTTCAGCGCGCTTGATGTCTCCAGATTGATAATAGATTGAAGCGAGATTTAAACGGGCATCAGAATTTTGCTCGTTGAGTTCAAGGGATTGATTAATATACTTGATGGCGAGCTCAGTCTCGCCTTTGAAATAGTAGGCCATACCAAGATTGTTGAGGATGTCTGGATTCTTAGGCTCAAGCTCATTGGCCTTAAGTAAGTTAGTGAGTGCTTCAGTATAATTTTGATCCATGAGACTTTGCGTTCCAGCACCAAAATAAAGCATGGCCTGTTTGGCTTCCACAGAATCTTTTTTTGAAGCGCAAGAATTCAAGACTCCCATCATGATCATGATAGTGGCCAAGAATCCTAACTTTTTTAACCCAATTCTCATGGATGCTCCTGTGCGAAAAATACCTATGTTTTATTCTAAGTAAGGTAGGGGTTATTGTAAAAAGAAAATCAGTGTTTTCTCTCGAGAAATATCAAAGTTTCAAAATGAAAGGTCGAAGGAAAAAAATCCAATAATAAGAGCGACTCAATGGTGTAGTCAGTTAGAGCAGCAACATCCCGGGCCAGAGTGTGGGGATCACAACTCACATAAGCGACATTTTGGGGCTTAAACTGATCTAACCAGCCTTTAAGATCTTTCATCCCCGAGCGTGGAGGATCTAAAATGAGCTTAAAATCTTTCAGACCTTGGGAGTTCACCGCTTTTTTTACCCGAGAAAGTGCTTCATCGGCATATAAATGCTGAGATAAAAAATCATTTCCAGGAGACTTATCGTAAATATCCACGCATAAGCGCTTAGAATAATTTAGATGTGAGGTGAGATTTCCATTGCCTGCAAACAGATCGAGTAAATCACTCGGACTCTTGGAATCATTCCACCGGTTAAGTTCCACTTTTAGCACTTCATTCATTTCTTGAAACACTTGAGTAAAGCCACCTTCAGCATAAGGCCTATTCCAAGTGACTCTGATTTCATCGTTCACCATGTAAATTTCAACATGTCCTACATCAACACCTGAAGGAACTTCTTTGATCCAGTTTTGATTTTCATAAAGTCTTAATATTTCTTTTTGCAATGGAGCTAAGCCAATAATGCATTGAGGAATAGGGGCAATAGTTCCTGCCCCTATATCAAGCATGCCAAGAAGTTTTTTTTTAGTATCAAAATGCAGCTGAATGCGATTGCGATATTCAAAACGGCGGACGGCACCGATGACTTTTATTTCTGGATGAGGAATTTTGTAGAAGAGCCGTTCAAGATTTTGTTTTTTAAATTTCAATTCATTTTCATAAGAGGTGTGCTGATAGTGACATGAAGGACAAATTTCAAAATGCGGACAATCCGGTTCAATTCTTAGATCGGAATGAGTACTAAAGGTTTTCGCCTTAGCGAAAGCGACACCCTTTTTCTCGGAATTAATTTCTGCAGTACCTTCATCGCCCGGAAGAGTTTTTGGAATAAAAGTTATCTTGTTGGTCTCTTTGGAGACACCCTGACCCAAGCTATCCATACCGGATACTTTGAAGGGAATGATACGTTTTTGCTGCATGAACAATTCCTAGGATTATTTTAAAAAGAGCGTAAAATCAGCAATATGAATTATCTTATGGGAAGATTGCCATTGTTGCTTGAAATTTTCATCAATGGTTTTTTTGTCCTGATTTACACATTTCAAAAATCAAATAAAGTTCCAGAGTTGCTCGCAAAGCTTCCCATGGCCACTATCCTACCACTCGCGCTCTGGGTGGTCCCGGTTATTTTATTTATTTCCCTGGTTTCAAATTTTCTAAAGTCTGAAGGATTTGAAGATTTTATCCGGCGTTATATTTTTTCACTGATTATTTTTATCCCCGTTCTAATTACATTAGGGGATATTGAGTTTGTATATTGGCTTTCGGCCGTGCATCTTTTTTCTACTGTCATCTCAATGTATGAGAAAAAAGAAGCCCCAACTAATCAATACAATGGAACTAGCTCCTTTTTATTTCGCTTAAAACTCCAGCCCGCTCAAGTGATTCTTATATCCTTTGCTGGTTGGATATTATTAGGAGCACTTCTCTTAGTACTTCCAGTATCCTCAGTGTCAGGTAAATCCATAACTTTTATCAATGCTTTGTTTATGTCGACTTCTGCTACCTGTGTGACTGGTTTATCACCCGTATCTCTGGCCGATGATTTCAGTATTTTTGGTCAAATGGTGATTCTCATTTTGGCACAAGTGGGTGGTCTTGGTATCATGACTCTTTCAAGCTCTCTAGCCGTAATCATGGGGAAGAACCTCCAGATGCGAGAGCAAGTGATCATGCAAGATGTTCTTGATACATCTGGATCTCAAGAACTTTTGAGTCTTGTAGTAGATATCATTCAGTTCACGTTTGTAATTGAATTTATCGGTGCCCTTCTTTTGACCATTGGATTTTATCAAGAAGGTTTTGAAATCGGTCAGGCGATCTATTATGGCTTTTACCATTCTATCATGGCGTTTTGTAATGCAGGATTCTCTCTCTTTAATAACAGTTTTCAAGACTTCAAATTCATCCCCGTGATAAATTTAACTATATCATTTCTGATTATCTTTGGTGGCATTGGCTTTATTGTTCTCAAAGATGTGGTGAAGGTGGCCCGGTCTAAGCGCTCTTTTAAAGCTCTCTCAGTTCATTCAAAAATTGTACTGACCTATAATACCGCTCTATTAGGGTTAGGTACGGTTTATCTTTTCGCTGGAGAGTTTCTCCACGCTTTTAGTGAGATGAGTATGTGGCAGCGGTTTCAAGTTTCATTTTTTCAATCTGTCACCACCAGAACCGCAGGGTTTCATAGCATTGATCTTAATTCTCTGAACCCTCATTGCATCTATATGATGATTCTTTTAATGTTCATAGGGGCTTCACCAGGTTCAACCGGTGGAGGAGTAAAGATCACAACTTTTGCAGTTTTGCTGCAATCCGTGGTGGCCACACTCAGAGGAAAATTTGACGTGGAATTTTTTGAGCGCAAAATTCCTGCAGCTACAGTAGTTAAATCTATCGCGATCTTTATTATTTCTTTGATTGTGGTGAGTGCAGGAGTCTTAGTCATTATGCGAGTTGAGCCCGATAAGAGTTTCTTGGCCCTCTTCTTTGAAACCACTAGTGCCTTCGGAACCGTTGGCCTCTCTCTCGGAATCACGCCATTTCTTACCACGATAGGCAAAGGCATTATGATTAGTTTGATGTATCTAGGTCGCGTGGGCCCTTTGACTCTAGTTCTCGCAGTGGGAAGCAGAGTTGTGTTACCAAATAAAGTTGAATACCCGGAAGGGAAAGTATTAATAGGATAAATTTATGATTGTAGCTGTAATTGGACTTGGAACTTTTGGTGCTAAAACTGCTATCAGGCTTTTTGAAAAAGGAGCCGAAGTTTTGGCCATTGATTCAAATCCAGAACTAGTAGATAGGATTAAAGACCGCGTGTCTCACGCCGTTTGCATTGATGTAACTCAGGAAAAATCCCTTAGGGCGGTAAATATTTCTGATGTAGATACGGCCGTGGTGGCCATCGGGGATAATATTGAAATGAGTATCATGTCAGTGGCCATGCTCAGAAAACTGGGAGTGGGCCGCGTGATTGCCCGGGCTACCAATCCACTTCACGAACACGTGCTTCGAGAGATCGGAGCTTCAGAAATTATTAAAGTTGAAGATGAGATGGGGGAGATTGTGGCATCGAAAATTGCCGCACCTCACGTGCTTCAGCGCTATAACTTTGCAGCTGGTTATTCCATCGTAGAATTAAAACTTGGAAAGTCTTTCGAGGGTAAAACCCTAGTTGAATCGCAAATTCGTCAAAACTATTCACTAAATATTGTGGCCCTGCAAAAGCGCGTGCCTTACATCAGTGAAGAAGGTAAAGCTGCTTACCGCATGGTGATCAACGATTCACCACTTCCCATGGATGTCATAGAAGCCGACGATATTGTGGTGTTAGTTGGTAGTGAAAAGAACCTTGATCGATTATTCCAAGATTTAGAAGAAGTATAACGGAGTATATATGCAATTGTCTCTTAAACGCCGAGTGGCCACGAGCTTTATCATCGCCAATTTTGTGGTCCTGGTTATGGGCTTTACAGTTTTTTTCTTTTTGGATTCCTTGAATAATCAAATTTCAAGCATCACAGTAAATTCTAATAAAATCTCTCTTTTGACTGATGAAGTAAGAATTTCAGCTGTATCGATTTTAAAGATGCAAAAGAAAATTCTGACTCAAACTCCAACGGGTGAAGATCTTAAGCGCTTAGAAAATTTGTGCGAAGGCTTCCAGTCTCAGCTTATGCGACTTGACTCTTTTTATACTGAAGTTGAGGCAAAGAAAATTATTTCTAAGATGCAAGGTTACGTAGATTCACTTAAAACCATCGTTGGGAAATCGTCTCTGTTCTATCGTGATGGTGAAGGCCTCTCAACCATCAATGAGCTCACTGATAAAATCTTAGAAGCCTTCTCTGAATTTCAGGATATTCAATATTTCCAGAATGAGCAGCGTGATAAACAAGTTAAGTCCATCATTGGAGAAACTCGCCGTAACATGCTCATCACCTTGATTATCACTTTCCTTGGAACTATTCTTCTCTCTTTGGTTGTTCCAGGAAAAATTGCTATGCCCTTTAAGAAAATCAACGATGCGGTCAGAGAACTTCAGGACTGTAATTTTGATGTTTCCATTTATTATGATTTAGATGATGAGATTGGTGAGCTCGCCAAAGAATTAAATAAGATGATCACCAATATGAAAAAGTTCGAGCAACTTCGAACGGATCGAATTTCAGTTGAGCATCGAAAATTTGATACTCTGGCCAACATGGTAAAGAAAAATATCATGATCGCTAATGCTAAGGGGGAACTGATCTACATGAATAATCCTATGTATGCGCTTCTTGAGATGCAGTCTGATGACGTCATTAATAAGCTTATTACTGATACATCGATGCCGGATTCCATTGTGGAAACTTTTGAGATTGCCATTAAGCGCCGTTCGAAAATTGAAAACGCTGAGATCTCTATTCCTAAGCGCAGAAAAGTCATTGATGCTGTGACTGGAGAGTATATCTTTGAAGACACTGAGGAAGCTTACGTGGGCTACGCCAACGTGATTCCTATCCGCGCCAAAGAATCGAATCTGGATTACTACATGATGATTATTTCAAAAGAAGTTTTCGTTTAATTGTTGAGATTGGCGTGGATCGAATAGTATTTCCCACGCTCGGTTGAGATGGTAGCAAACGAATAAACTACATGCTCATCCGACACAAAAATCGGGTGAGTGCCTTCAGCGGCCTTACAATCTAATAGATCTAAAATTTCAATAAAAAGTGATTCTTTGGGAATTAGCGACCAAGTGAATGTAATTAATTTTCTATCTGCACCCCGATTGGTAACGATTGCATTCTCGCCCATGGTCTGACATGAATCATGAAGTCTGGATCCGTTCACAATTAGGCGAAATTTTTGAGGAAAATCCACTGCGGTAGAATCAACTGTCCAATCAACTTTTGGCAAACAGGCCAATGCTTTAGCGCAAATGAAATCGTCTTGTCTTTCTTGAGGTCCGGGAACCTTAGAAGTTTCTTTTTTTTGACCACAGGAAACCAATAAAACCAAGATGATTAGTGTAAGTTTCAAGTCATTTCCCTGGGGTAAGTTGAGTTGTAAGAGTTTGAAGTTATCAAAGACCCAGAGCGTGGTCATGACTTTGTGCAAAGAAGCATTAACCCCTTAAAAACTCTTCGTAGGTTTGATTCAAGTAAGGTATGCTTTGGCCCGCAACATTATAAAGGTCAAGCCCCCATTATGGATACCAGTCTCATTCGAAATTTTTCAATCATCGCCCACATTGATCATGGTAAATCCACACTCGCGGATCGAATCATCGAAATGTGCAAAGCTGTTACTGATCGTGAGAAATCTGATCGCATGCTTGATAACATGGATCTTGAAAAAGAGCGCGGAATTACTATTAAGGCCCAGACAGTTCGTTTGGCCTATAAAGCTCAAGACGGTAAAACCTATTATTTTAATTTGATCGATACTCCGGGACACGTAGATTTTACTTACGAAGTTTCTCGCTCACTTGCTTCTTGTGAAGGTGCCCTTTTAATTGTGGATGCTTCTCAAGGAATTGAGGCGCAAACTCTCGCTAACGTTTATATGGCCCTTGAAAATAATCTTGAAATTGTTCCGGTCATTAACAAGATTGATTTGCCTCACGCTGATCCTGAGAAAGTTAAAAAAGATATCGAAGATGTAATTGGCATTGATGCTTCTGAAGCTCCTCTAGTATCAGGCAAGTCTGGACTCGGGGTAGATTTTCTTTTGGAAGAGATTGTTAAAAAGATTCCACCTCCGAAAGGCCAAGTAGATTCTCCTCTTCAGGCCCTCATCTTTGATTCTTGGTTTGATCCTTATCGTGGAGTGGTGGTTCTGGCCCGTATCATGGAAGGTAACCTTAAAGTGAAAGATAAAATTCACTTTAAGTTCCGTGGATCTGATTATGAAGTATTAAAACTTGCTGTAAACCAACCTTTCTATCTTGAAGTTCCTCAGCTTGGAGCAGGTGAAGTAGGAATGATTATTTGCGGAATTAAAACTGTTCGCGACGTAAAAGTCGGAGACACAATTGTTCACACAGATAAAAAAGATTCAACTCCAACTCTTGCAGGTTACAAAGAAATTAAGCCCATGGTTTTCTGTGGAGTCTTCCCCGTTGATTCAGAAGAGTATGAAGTTTTAAAAGAAGCCCTTGAGAAATTGGCCTTGAATGATTCTTCGTTTACCTATGAACCAGAAGTTTCTCAGGCCTTAGGTTTTGGGTTTCGTTGTGGATTCCTTGGTCTCTTGCATATGGATATTATTCAAACTCGTCTTGAAAGAGAGTTTGATCTTGCTCTGATTTCCACTGCACCATCGTGTAACTACGAAGTTCATACGAATAATGGGCAAATCTTCATGGTGGATAATCCGTCAAAACTTCCTGACCCAGGTTTGATCGATATGATCAAAGAGCCTACTGTAAAACTCACCATTCATTTGCCGAATGATTATCTCGGAAAAATCATTAAGCTCTGTGAAGACCGCCGAGGAACTTCTCAGCACATTAATTACATTACTGAAGACCGTGTACAGCTCTCCTATGTTTTACCTTTATCGGAGATGATGTTTGATTTCTATGATCAACTCAAGTCTCTCTCTAAAGGCTATGCCTCCATGGATTATGAGCTCAATGAGTATATGGAATCAGACATGGTGAAGCTTGATGTACTTTTGAACGGTGACAAGGTGGATGCACTTTCTATGATTACTCATCGTGGAAATTCTGCTCAAAAAGGAAAGGATCTTACTTTCCGATTAATGAAAGTTATTGATCGCCAGCAATTTGATATCGCCATCCAGGCCGCCATCGGTGCCAAAGTGATAGCCCGTGAAACTATTAAGGCCCTCCGCAAAAACGTACTTGCTAAGTGTTACGGAGGAGATGTTTCCCGTAAACGTAAGCTCCTCGAAAAACAAAAAGAGGGTAAGAAGCGTATGAAAATGGTCGGGAATGTTGAAATTCCTCAAGAAGCATTCTTGGCAGTTCTTAAAACAGAAGAGTAGAATACCCTATGCTTGATATCGTCCATGACCACTTAGACAAAGTCCTTAGCCTCTACACTAAGGGCGCATTTTTTTCTGACCTCAAAGAGGCCAAAGATAAATACTTTTCTCTCACTGGAAAACTCGACGAAGATAAAGAAGAATTTGAATCACGCATGCACTGTTTTAATGACTGGTACATTTTTCAGTATCGTCATGAAGATGGTTCCAAAGTTATCGAAGATTATATCCGCACTAATGCTCTTGATGAAGAACTCTCGCAAGCCTTGCTGAATGTGAATCATTCTTTATTTGAATTTTCAAAAATCAGTTTCAGAAAACAAGTTGTTCTTAAAGATATCCTTCATGATGAAAAGATCACTCTGGTTAAAAATCATCCCGTGATTAGTTTAATGGAAGGGGATGTATTTACCGGACGCCTGATTAAGTACAAAGGTGAAAACTACCTACTGCGTGGAGTGTGCATTCTTCCACAAGGTGTAAAATCCATTCTGAAAAAGCAGTCTAAGAAAGTACGCAAGCTCAACAGCTTCCAGGAAGAATTGGGATACTTACTTCAACTCGAAAGCTTGAAGACTAAGGCCACTCATTACTCTCACATCGACCCGGCCAAAATTTTTATCTTTAGTTAGTGCGACTTTTCGTCAAAAGATACGGAATAAATCCCATCACGTTCACTACCAGCGTCACTACAAAGTATAAATTGAAGAGCGATGCTCCGTTATGGATGCCGGAAAACTCGAAGAGTTTTTGAAAAATCGCATGTCCTACCCCAAGACCCGATGGAGCTACTGGCAAGGCCAGAGTCATGTTCCCAATAGGAATGAAGGCGAGGGATTGAATGAAATCCATGTGCCCAGAAACATAGGGGTGGATGAGGGACCAGAAAACCAAAACAGCTACAAATTGCACCAGAAGTGAAATCGCTACAGCTTTAATCATTTGAGATCTAATTAAGACTAAGTCGTCCCAGAGTCCAATGATTTTTTGCCATACACTTGGCATAAAAATACTTTCAGCTTTCACAAAAATTTTTCTTATCCAATGATGAAAGAAAGTAAAAAGTATAAGACTCATGATAACGATACCTACAAGGATGGTATTGAAATCAAGTAGAGGCTTCATGGCAGGCGCATTTTCTAAAATGTGCCCAGAAAATACTGCCGAACTTATTCCCACCAAAAGAATCAGACCCGAGAGCCCCATCACACGGTCGATGAGAATAGATATGAAAACAAATTTTTTGGAGAAGTTCTCATCAAACTTTTGCACATAGAGAATTTTAACTAAGTCACCACTCACACTTCCCGGAAGAACGCTGCTGAAGAATTGGCCAATCCAGTTAATCTTCACCACTCCTTGGAGAGGGATTACCGCCGTACTGCGGGCCTTAAGAATACTCTTCCAGCGGTAAGAGATCAGAACGATATTAAATACCGACAGCCCCACGGCGCAGAAAACTTCCAGTGGATAGTTTCTGAGTTGGGCCAAGAGTTTGAAATCAAGTTTTCCTGAGCTTAAAAGCCACCAGATAAGACCAGCAGCAACAGAGAGCTTAAGGAGATTAATAAAAACAGTTTTCAGCATGATAGATTGATCTTATAACTCTCTCTATTGGAAGGCAAAGTCAGAAAACGGAGTACTCATGAAGATCGGTGTCATTCAACTTCAATCAGGTCTTGAACCTGCGATAAATCTCGGAAAGATCACAAAATTTTTATCGGAAGCAAAAGCTCAAGGTGCACAAGCCGTTTTCTTGCCAGAAGTTTTTTATTCAATGTCAGACGGCACTAAGCCTACTCCCTATCTTGTGGATGGAAAAAATGAGCATTACCTAGAAATTCAAAACCTTGCTAAAAATTCGGGCCTCTATATCTTAGGCGGATCTGCCGCAACAAATGTAGACGGCAAAATTATGAATCGTTCATATAATTTCGCTGCAGATGGTTCAGAGATTGCTCTGTACGATAAAATCAATCTCTTCTCAGTTGATCTATCCAAGCATACAAGTCAGACTGTTATCGATGAATCCCGAGTCTACACTGCTGGTAAAACCCCTCAGATGATTGATCTCTGTGATTTTAAAATTGGTCTCTCTATTTGTTTTGATCTGCGATTCCCTGAACTATTCCGCTCCTATTCTTCTCAAGGTGCCAACGTCCTTTCTATCTCTTCAGCTTTTACCGTACCTACGGGTAAAGCTCATTGGCACACACTTCTTCGAGCTCGCGCCATTGAGAATCAATCCTATGTGATAGCTTCAGCTCAATGGGGGCAGCATAATGAGCGCATGTCGACTTACGGACACTCTTTAGTTGTGGATCCATGGGGTGAGGTTTTAGCTGATGCTGGTGAAGGCGAGAAAATTATTTTTGCTGAATTAGATAAAGAGAAATTGGATGTGATTCGCTCGCGACTCAACGTTCTTCGAGATCCGAAAGCCTAGTTACATGTAGGGATTCGTTCCAGTGGTGTGATCAGTGACATCGACGACTTCAGAGATATCGGGAAAGTTCTGTTTGATGAGTTGTTCTATCCCACCTTTAAGAGTGGCCTTTGAACTTGAGCATCCCTGGCATCCCCCAAAAAATTTAACAAACAAAATATTATTGTCCACATCAACGATCTCCACGTTACCACCGTGCTGAGCAAGTGCGGGACGAATCTGTTGGTCGAAAAGTTTTTCTAATTGAGCAATCATGGGGGGATTATATCACAGATTAGATAGGTTTTGACTCTGAAAATCCCTAAGGAGGGCCTGTAACTGTTTAGGTTGCTTGGCCTGATAAGAGAAAGGCGGAACCCAAGTTAAACTCTCAATCACCCCATTAGCAGTGATTTTGTAAATCAATCCTTCTTCAGGCTTTCCGGCATAGAACCAGCTTGGTTGACTTGAAACTGTATCTGATTCCATTTGCACTAGAGTAAGTTGGCGCATTTGCGGATCTTCAATTTTAACCGGTTGATGAAACTTAACTATTGCACTGGCCACAATATCATCTCGAAGAGTGATAATCATTTCTGATGCGTCTTCGAAAATATAAGTGAGTTGATTACGATTTTGAGCAGAGGGTACGCCGAATACTGATTCAATTTGGTCAACTGTCATCCCTAGTTTGAGGGAAACAAGATTGAGTGGTTGGTGAATTTTGGTTTGAGCATTGAAATATGCTGCTCCCAGTAATCCTGCCCCTACTAATAAAATGAAGACGTATTTCATTTTTACCTTACTTACGATTCACCTAAGTTGGTTAATTTAATCACTCTTGAATTAGTTTTGGCTATTTTTTTTAACATATATAAATGTTGTTTAAAAATTATGCTCAAGTGAACGGTGGTTCTTTTAGCGCAAATGAAATTTGTGATTTATATTTGTCCGATGCGTAGTCAGAATTTATTCAGACACTTTATGTTGTCAGCATGCATCCAACTCAACAAAAACTAGTTTTAATCACAGCACCTCCTGCGTCAGGAAAAACCTATTGGATCGAAAGCTTTTTTGAGACGCAAAAGCCTAAGACTATCATCGTCATTTCACCATTGAGGGCCCTGGCCAATGAGTGCAAGTCCAAATGGGGTGAAAAAATTCATGTCATGACTCCCGAAGAGTGGAGTATGAAAAAAAATAGTTACGAAGTGGTGATCTTTGATGAGTATCACCTGCATTATTATTGGGGAGATACTTTCAGGCCGAAGATGTGGGAGGTTTTTTATGAGCTCTCTTCAACAGCTCAAACAACTTTTCTGCTCACCGCTACTTTACCTCAATTTATGCAAGAGCATATTTCTCTTATGGGATGTCAGTTTGACGAAATCATTTGGTGTAATCATGGGAATCAAAAACTAAAAAACAGACCTGCTCGATATTTTAAAGCAGCTTCAAAAAAATGGCTGCTGGATTTGGCTTCTTTGAAATCCAATGAAAGAAGTTGCGATCTCATTTTTTGCCAATATCGTACGGAAGTCTTTGCTTTAGAAAAAAAATTTCAAACTTTGGGTTTTAATGTTTGGAGTTGTGTGGGAGGAGAAGCTCAGGCATTAAGTGAGAAAGTAAGAACTCAGACACCACCTGATTTT
>CAMDDI010000052.1 GCA_945890905.1 Bacteriovorax stolpii | reverse complement strand
CAGCATGAGATAGACCAGTTTCCTCGGCTCCAAGCAGCAAACAAATTTTCTTTTGTGCACGGATATCATTTTGTGAAAGATTTTCTGAAGAATGCTCTGATAGGCCCACCGTCATAAAACCAGCTTCATTAAGTTGGGCAACTGCTTTACTGAGTGAATTTACGCGAATCAAGTTCACGTATTCTGTGGCACCTGAAGCGATTCGGTAAAAAGAAGGAGTAAGACCGAAAGATTTTTCAGATGGTATAAGCACTCCAGTGGCGCCGTAGAAACATGCTGAACGAAGGATCGCTGCACCATTGTGAACGTCGGTAATCTGATCCAAGGCCAGAAGTCTAGCATGGGGTGCCTTGATAAAATCTTGAAGAGTAAAAGTTTCAAGTGGAGAAGTGAGAAGAAAAATCTGAGAAGGCACGCGGTGAAACTCCACATCCATTTCAGCACAAATTCTTTTGGCGTTCTCTTGCAGCTGGTGTGAAGAGAGCAGTTCAACATGAACTTTAATATTTTTTGGATTGATCTTATGCTTGCGGGTGAGCTCCATTAGGCCCTCGTCGGTGGCCACGAGTTTTTCGTGAACTCTCCGAGGGTTTGTGAGTGCAGCTGCAATGCTGTGAAGACCAAAAATTAAATCAAAATCAAAACCTAAAGCCATTTGCCCATCTCTTCTAGTTTCTTTTTAACATTATTTACAACATCAGCTTTTTGAAATTTCATTGTTTCTCCAGAACGTCGAAGTTTAACTTCGATTTCTCCGGAGGCATTGAAATCTTTCTCACCGATAACTACTCTTACTGGAAGGCCAATAAGATCAGCGTCCTTAAACATCATGCCAGGGCCCAATTGACGATCATCAAAGAGAACTTCAAGGCCAGCAGCACGCAGCTCTTTGAAAAGAGACTCGGCAACTTCTTTAATCTCAGGAGTTTTACCAATGTAGCAGAGGTAAACATCATAAGGAGCAATAGATGCGGGCCAGACAATACCGTCTTTATCATTATTTTGTTCAATGGCAGAAGCCAGAACACGTGTAACACCGATTCCGTAGCAGCCCATAATAGGAGTAACAGCTTTTCCTGTTTCATTTAAAACAGTTACTTTCATGCTCTTAGTGTATTTATCGCCCAGCTGGAAAATATGTCCAACTTCAATACCTTTCTTAAGGACAATTTGATCATCTCCTATGAAATCCCCTTCTTTAGCCATTCGCATATCAGCGCGGAAATTTTTAGGTTTGGTATCTCGAGAAGGAACAAAACCCTTTATGTGGTGATCAGCTTCGTTAGCACCAACGACATAAGACGAATTCATATCAATAGCTTCATCGAAGATAACCTTAAAGCCCTGGGCTTCAGTGGTTGGACCCATGAAACCTTTAACAAGACCCAATCGATCGAGCTCAGCTTGCTGAGCAGGACGAACATGTTCAGCAGAAACTTTATTTTGAAATTTAACTTCGTTAAGAGAATCGTCACCCAAAAGCATGACCATGAAGAATTGTTCTTTACCATTATTCAAGGTGTGCATAACTAGAGATTTTAAACTCTGAGTGATGGGCATTCCGTGAGCGGCACAGACTTCATCGCAGGTCTTTTGCCCTGGAGTGGCAAATTTTGTAAGTTCTGTTGCTGGAGCAAGAGGAAGATTTTTTCTGACCGTCATGGCCTTTTCAATATTAGCGGCAAACTTTGTGCGAGGAACTGTTACTACATAGTCTTCACCGTTATCGGCCACCACTTGGAATTCGTGAGTCTTGGCCCCGCCCCCGGCCATGGCACCACCATCGGCTTCCACAGCTATGAAATCAAGACCTAAGCGCTTAAAAATATTCTCATAGGCCACATAGATTTCATCATAGAACTTATCCAGTGAGGCTTTATCAATATGAAAAGAATAGCCATCTTTCATACAAAATTCACGGGCACGCATAAGACCAAAGCGCGGACGAATTTCATCACGAAACTTGGTATTAATCTGATAAAGACATACGGGAAGTTGCTTATACGAGCTCACTGTCCGGCGAAATAAATCAGTTACAGTTTCTTCATTAGTGGGAGACATGCAAAGCTCGCGCTCAGCACGATCTTTCATCTTCAGCATCTGACCGCCCATAGCATCCCAGCGTCCAGACTCTTGCCATAATTCAGCAGGAGTCATCACAGGCATTTGGATTTCAAAGCAGTTGATGCGATCGAGTTCTTCACGAATAATTTTTTCAATTTTTTTCAGCGAACGAAAGGCCATGGGCTGAATAGTATAAAGACCGGCACCGGTCTTATACATCAATCCTGCGCGCATCATCAGTTGCTGAGAAATAACATCAGCATCTGAAGGAGTTTCTTTTAGTGTTTGCCAGTAACCTTGGGACAGTCTCATGAGATCCTCTTATTCAAAAAAGCTTGGGGACATCACATCTTTGTCTTCTGCGAAGATCCATAATTCACAATTCAATTCGAGTTGTGCGCCAATCTCTACCATGGGATTTGTTCCATTTACAGCAATGATTTCCATGTCCGTTGTAAGCTTTGGACCCGGACAATTTTTGTAATCAAAGATGTAGAGATAAACGCCAATAGGCAAAGGAGAAATTTCTTTGAGGACAAACTTTTCTCCGCTCATGAAATCTTGCAACGTACGTGCCGGCGTCATCTGTGGTAGTTGGAAAGATTGTTTCAAAGTATAAGTGGCCCCTTGATCCATTTCGAACCAATCTAAGGCCAAGGCATTAAAAGAAACAAGTAAGAGAACTAGGATTAAACGCATAAAACCTCCATGTAGAGGCTTTTATGTTAACTAAAAGGTTTCAAATTGGGAAAAGAACTAGTGAGTAACTGTGATGAATTGTGGAAGTTTATGAGCTTCACGCACCTCAGCTTTGAGCGCTGAAGCTGAAACGATTTCATAAGCGCTTGGAGTTTCCAAAAGCTTGCGACATAAGAGGTTATGTAGATTATGGCCTGATTTATAAGTAGTGATCTTACCAGCAATTTCGTAACCCAAAAGACTCACGTCCCCAATGGTGTCGAGGATTTTGTGGCGAACAAATTCATTGGCAAAACGAAGGCCTTCAGGATTCATGACTTTGTAATCATCAAGCACGATGGCATTATCAAGGGATCCACCTTTAATAAGACCTTTACGCTTGAGCATATCCACATCTTTGGCAAAACCAAAAGTGCGGGCCTTAGCAATATCCTGAATAAAATTCTCGCAAGAGAATTCAAAATCAAAGCGCTGAGTTTTAATCTGGGGATGAGCAAAAACAATAGTTGAATCGATGATGAGATTGTTATTTGGCTCGAATTGCGCCCATTTTCCATCTTTTTCGACGCGAACTGTATCGAGGATAACTAAAAACTTTTTAGACTTATTGAGATTTTTAATTCCTGTCTCTTTCAACAAGAAAACAAAAGAAGCACCAGAGCCGTCCATGATAGGAACTTCTGGGCCATCGATTTCGATGAAACAGTTATCCACACCAAGACCATATAGAGTTCCGAGCAAGTGTTCAACTGTATGGATCGCACCAGCGCCAGAACCTAGAGTTGTTGCATTTTCAGTAGTTCCCACGGTTAAAGCATTAGCTTTCATGGGTTGAGATCCAGGAATATCAGTACGAACGAACTGAATGCCAAAATCGGCGTCCGCTGGATTAAGCTTCATGGTCACTTTACGACCTGAGTGGAGCCCGATCCCGGTCACTTTCACATCTTTAGCAAGGGTACGTTGATATATCATTCCTAACCTTATAAAAAGTCGTACTAGTTTAGTATATGCTAACTACAAGAATTTGTACGCATGAATTTTTATGCTCTATGTACACGAACAGACTAAATCAGTCAGGAATATTGAATAAATTACACTAGCTTAGATGACTAATCGCATGCTCCGAAAGAACTCTCCCTCGGGGGGTTCGTAAAATGAGACCTTGTTTCAATAAATAGGGCTCATAAACTTCTTCAATGGTTTGTTTATCCTCGCCCAAAGTCGCTGATAAAGCATCAATGCCAACCGGGCCACCTTGATAGTAGCTTTTCATAACATTCAGAATTTTTCTATCCATTGAATCTAGACCCAAATCATCAATATCCAAAAGATTAAGAGCTGCTGCTACTTCTTTTTGATCCACTTTATTTGAGCCACCCACGAGAGCAAAATCTCTTACTCGTCGGAGAATGCGGTTGGCAATACGGGGTGTACCTCGAGAGCGTTTCGCAATTTGCATCTTCGCATCAGCAGAAAGTTCGATGCCCATTTTTTTGGCGTTATTGAGAACAATAATGGCAATCATATCTGGTTCATAATAATCAAAATTTAAGTGGGCCATAAATCTGTCTCGAAGTGGATTTGATAAAAGTCCAGAACGAGTTGTGGCCCCAATGAGTGTGAAAGCGGCCAGATCAATTTGCATGGTACGGGCCGAAGCACCTTGGCCAATAAGAATATCTAAACGAAAGTCTTCCATGGCCGAATAAAGAATTTCTTCCACGGTGATATGCAAGCGGTGAATCTCATCAATGAACAAAACATCCCGAGGTTTGAGATTGGTCAAAACTGCGGCGAGGTCCCCTTTTTTCTCAATAGCAGGACCAGAAACTAAATGAAGCTCTGACCCCAGTGATTTAGCAATGAGCATGGCCAGAGAGGTTTTACCGAGACCGGGAGGACCAGATAAAAGCACGTGATCCATGGCCGTTTTCCGCACAATCGCAGACTTCACCATCAAATCGATATTATCTACGACCTTCTTCTGACCTATAAATTCCGAAAAATTCTGCGGACGCAGTTGAGTTTCTTGCTCACGATCGTTTTGATTTAAATCACCAGTTACAATTCTCTCTGACATAATTACCTTAGTTCTTTAAGAATAAGTTTCACCAGATCTTCTGGGCGAGCAGCAGCTCCACTTAAAAGATGCTTCTGAATCATTGGAAGAACATCCACATCTTTAAATCCTAAATTCTGACAAGCGGCGAGAGTTTCTTTAACCATATGAGCATCTAAAAGATTATCATTTTGAACTTTTGCCCCACTTTTCACGGGTTTTTCTTTGGTGGATAGGCCCACTTCAAGTTTTGTAATTTTGTCTTTTAAAGAAAGGATCATTTGCTCAGCACTCTTCTTCCCTACTCCAGGAGCAGATTTGAGTATGTCTACGTTTTCAAAAGTTATCGCACTAATAATTTGCTGAATTCCTAAGTGTGAAACCAAAGAAAAAGCAGATTTGGGTCCTATTCCATTTACATCTAATAGCATTTCAAAGAATTTTTTATCGTCAGCGGATTCAAAACCATACAAATCCTGAGATTGCTCACGAATAATATGAGAAATATAGAGTGCTGTATCACGGTTAGGTACCATGGGGGTTGCGGTGTGAATTTCATAACCCACTCCCTGGGCCGTAAGAACAATGGATTTTTGTGAATCAGAATAAACTATTGTTCCTGAGATATAACCGATCATAAGCGAGGTTCCTTAATTTTGTGAGCAAGAGCGGTGGCCAGACCATTTCCCATTTTCTTATTGGTTTTTTGCTTAGGATTTGTCAGCTGAACTGTTCCGTGATTGAGCAAATGGCAAAGGGCGATGGCCACTGCATCACTTTCATCGTGAGTTTTAAAATCTGTCATTCCAAAATATTGCTGCAAAACTTTTTGAACACCTTCCTTATCCGCATGACCGTGGCCAGTGACAGTGGATTTCACTAAGTTAGGAGAATACTCGTAAATTTTTTGATGATAACGCTGAGTCAGGGCGGCGAGCATGGTGCCGCGAGACTGAGCAAGCTTAATCAGTGCCTGAGGAGACTTCACAAAAATTAATGATTCAAGTGCAATCACATCAGGAGAATACTGATCTAGTAATTTCATGGTTTGATCGTAGATATCTTTTACCCTGTGCAGAAACACATCATCGCTATTGAATTTTAAAATTCCCGAAGCGATATAATTGATTTTGCGACCATCTTTTTGCAGAAGGGCATATCCGGCCGTGACTGATCCAGGATCGATAGCGAGTACAATCATAAAAAAAGTGTACCTAAAGAGAGAGGATGACGTCTAGTTTTGCGCGCGGCCTTTAATATAATTTCCGGCGTAAAATACAAATGAGCCAATTACCAGTTGAGCAAGTTCTAAGCGACCGTAATCACCATTTTGAATGCCTGTGAAAAAACAAAGTCCAACGGCAGTAAGACCAAAGAGCTGCATGCCCAAACCGATGTAAAAAAAAGATTTCATTCTCCTAGAGATACTAAGGACTTTTTGAGCAGTAAAGTTTATAGTTGTGGCATCTTTATGAAAGCAAGAATTTTAAGTGCCGCACCAGTTGTCGAAAAAATCAAAAAAGATTTAGAGCAGCGCTGTCTCCAATTAAAAAAACGAGGCATTACTCCTTCTATGAGTGTCGTTTTGGTGGGTGATAATCCAGCTAGCTTAAGTTATATCCGCAATAAAAAGATAATCTGTGAAGAAGTGGGAGCTAAATTTTCACTTGAACAACTTCCCAGTTCAATTTCTGAACAAGAATTTTTGGGACACATTGAACGCCTCAATCAGGATCCACAAATCCACGGAATTATTATTCAACTTCCGATTTCTGAGAGTTTGAAAAAACTCAATCTTCCTGATTTAGTCAAAGTCTCTAAAGACATTGATGGCTTTCATGGAAAAAATACTCAGGCCCTTTATCTGGGATCAACTAATTTAAAGCTTCTTTTACCTTGTACTCCTAAAGGTGTAGTTCATTTGCTCAATTTTTATGGTGTAGAAATTGCTGGAAAGAATATTGTTGTTTTGGGTCGTAGCTTAATTGTAGGCAAACCACTTTCAATGCTTTTGACAAATCTGAATGCCACCGTGACTCTGGCCCATTCCAAGACTCAAAATTTACGAGATCTCACAAAAAATGCTGATATCGTCATAGCGGCTATAGGTCATGCTCATATCTTAGATGAAACTTTTTTCAATCCTGCCAAGAAAACTGTCGTCATTGATGTAGGCATGAATACTCTAGAAGGAAAACTTGTAGGCGATGTAAATCGCGCTCAAGTTGAATCCTGTGTAGAAGCTATAAGTCCTGTTCCAGGTGGAGTGGGACCCATGACTGTGGTGAGTCTCATTGAAAATTTAATTACCGCTACTGAAAATCAATTTAAAGGATGACTATGGAAAGTTTGCAGAAGACTTATCTCTATGATGAGCATGTGAAACTCGGTGGAAAAATCGTGCCCTTTGCAGGTTGGGACATGCCGGTACAGTATACTTCCGTGAAAGATGAAGTTTTGGCCGTAAGAAATAACGTAGGTGTCTTTGATGTAAGTCACATGGGTGAATTTTTTGTTGAAGGCAAGGACGCTGAAGCTTTTGTTGATAGCCTTGTGACAAATGACATCCAAGGTGCTGAAATGGGGAAGGCGATCTATTCACCCCTTTGCCGGGAAGATGGGACTGTCATTGATGATTTAATTGTTTATAAGCTCACAACAGGTCATGTCATGATCTGTGTAAATGCTTCAAATATTGATAAAGATTTTAACTGGATTAAATCTAAACACACCGGATTTAAATGTAATCTCACTAATAAATCTAGTGAATATTCTCTTTTGGCACTTCAAGGACCAAAATCTTTTGAAATTCTTCGCCCTCTATTAAGAGAGCTGCCAGATTTAGAATATTATTCGGTTTTTCAAACAGAATTTGGAACTCATCAGGTGATTATTGCTCGCACCGGTTACACGGGTGAGGATGGTTTTGAGATTTTCGGATCTCATGAAGCAATTAAAGCACTTTGGCAGAAGTTTATGACTCTTAAGGTTGTTCCTTGTGGTCTAGCCGCGCGAGATGTTCTTCGACTTGAGGTTTGTTACCCGCTTTACGGACATGAACTTAATGATGAAGTGAATCCTTATGACGCTGGTCTAGGCTGGACTGTGAAAGGTGCGAAAACAAATTTTATTGGCAAAGAGGCTTTGGCCTCCAAGAAGGCCCGCTATAAACTTGTGAAGCTTGTTCTTGAGCGAGGCATTCCTCGTGAGGGCTATCCCGTTCTCAATGGCAAAAATGAAGCCATTGGAGTGGTCACAAGTGGCACGATGTCAGTAGTCACCAATAAAGGAATCGCATTTGCGCGGATAGAAATTGATAAAGTTCCCGCAGATGAAGTATTCAATGTAGATATTCGTCAGAAAAGTTATCCAGCCCAACTTGTTAAAAAACCGTTTGTAACCGGAGGACATAAGTAATGAGTACAAATATTCCAGGAAATTTGAAGTATACCAAAGAGCATGAGTGGGCCTTAGTAGAAGGCGACACTGTGACAGTTGGAATTACTGACTTCGCGCAATCTGCTTTGGGCGATATTGTGTTTTTAGAAGTTCCAGAAGTGGGATCTGAATTAAAAAATGGATCTACATTCGGTGTCGTTGAATCCATCAAATCAGTGAGTGATCTTTACGCTCCTGTAAGTGGAGAAGTGATTGCACGAAATACTGATCTTGAAGGATCTCCTGAGAGAATCAACCAAGACGCTTACGGATCGTGGTTAATTAAAGTCAAGGTGAAAGATAAAAATGATTTAGCGAATCTTTTAACAGCAGAGCAGTATCAAGAGTTTTGTAACACGTCTCACTAGTAAAATTTATGTGCCGCTATCAGATAATAGCGGCGCATTTTTGAAAATTATTTAGCTCAAATCAAAATTAAGCCTTCTAAAAATAATCAACCTAAAATTTTTCCTCACTGACCAATTCATTCTTTACGAACCTAGTTGGTTTAGTGATACTGCGGAACCCTCGTTACTCAATTTTAGAATTTTGGTTAAGGAATATTTTTAATGGAATCGATTCAGCTCTTAAATACTGCCATTATTAAAAGCAAAGAAAAGAAAGTTCACCAGTCATTTGAAGAAAGATTAAATCAAGTTTGTAATTCTCCAGTGATCGAAGTTCTCAATAAATGCATTTCTCAATATGCAGAATCTCAAAAAATTTCCCGTGATCAAGCGGCTCTTCAAGTTGTTGAATCAATCCGTGAACTAGATTCTATCTGGTCTGATTATATTGTGATGGAAGGGATTGATCGCTTAAAGAATTTGCTCAGAACTCCAACTCACTAGCTCTTAACTACAAAGCCCCATTCAATTGTCGCAGTTCCGTTAACGAGTAAATCTTTTGGTGGATTAGGAAACGGACCGGCCTGATTAAATGATTCAATGGCAGCGTCATCTAGTTCTTTAACTCCGGATGCACCAAGGACCTTAACTTTTACAATTTCGCCCTTGGCGTTCATAGTAATTTGTAAAGATGTGATGAGATCTTCTCCCGCTGGCAGTCGTCGCCCAGTGCGGAATATGTTGGCGGCTTTTTCCTGTATGCTTTTGCCCCAGAACTGCTCGAGTTTTTGACGGATTCGGTGGTAAAAACCGTAAAATTTAAATTCCACAGTATTGAGATGAGTAAAATCTCCTAACGCGACTTCCTCTACATAATCATTGGTTGCAGACATTCCTTGAGAGCGAGGATCTCCATTTTCTAGACCACCCAAAGTCTCAATATCAACACTGGCCGGAGAGCGCTTAACTTCTTTGGGCATAGGCTCATTCATCGCCATACCCAAATCAGAGAGTTTCATATTTTTAAGATCTGCTTTTTTGGGCTGAGCTGCTGCTACCTCTTTATTCGCTTTCTGAGTTTTGGCGGCATTTCCCTTCCCCGCAGTCTTAAAAATCTCTACTGATTTTGAGAGAGTTTCGCGATCAAAACTGCGATCTTTATCACTTAGGAAAGCAGGTGTTTTAGGTTTTTCTTTGGATGCAGAATCTTCAGACTGAACAATTTGGCGCTTGTTCATGGCCGCCATGGCCTTAATCGTCTCCATAGAAACTTGGATTTTAATTGGTGCCGGGGCTTCGGTCTTAGTTTGAGTAGCGAGGGAGAATTGATCCTTAAACTTAATGACTAGAAAGGCAGCATGAAGTGCCAAACTCACCATTAAGAGTATTGTGAAGTTCTTCTTTTGGTTATCCGAAAACGTGTTCATAGGACCCCTCTAGAGGTCCTTTCGGCACTTTACTATATTTTCTTATTGGTTCTTGAAATAGTCCCCATCATCAATGGTAGATCCTGCCGGCTGATCTTTTTGATCAAATGATTGGGGCTCTGAATTGGGGTCAAAACCCTCTGCAAAAGCCTCCATAAAGCCATTTCCAGCACCTGGAGGAAGTGGCTTACCTGTTTCTTTATTGATCATTAAATGGGTAATTCCGTCTGGGGCAGGAAACTCAGGTGCTCCATAGCGAGGAATGGCAGCACTCATATAATCAATCCAAATAGGAAGAGCTGTTTTTGTCCCCGCTTCTCCATATCCCAAAGTTCGGTTGTCATCAAATCCTGCCCAAGCACCTACGACAAGATTCGTGGTAAAACCTACAAAAAGTGAATCTACATAATTATTTGTCGTACCTGTTTTTCCTGCAATTGCAGATCCAGGGAAGGTGCGACCTGCTTGTGCGGCAGTACCAAAGATTGTGACTCCGCGAAGAATGTTAGTCATAAGATAGGCCAGTCGCGGATCATACACTTGAGTCGTGTTGAGATTTTGTTTGAAAGGATTTCCACCCTGAACAGCCGCCGCTGCTGCGGGATCAGTTTCGGAACCCTCTTCAACTTTGGGTGCCACAGGCTCTTGTGGCCAAGGAGTTCCAATCTCCGGAATCGGATAAACTTTTCCAGTGCGATCTTTAATAGAAGTAATGTGATGAAGATGGATCGCCTTTCCAGCATTGGGGAAAACAGCATATCCTCGAGTGAGCTCTGCCAAACTTATTCCGAAGGATCCTAGAGATAAACTCATATCCTTAGGAAGATCAGCAGTTATATGAAGTCGGTTCGCAAAATCCGTAATCTTTTTAACTCCTAAATCTTGCACAAGTCTCACTGTCGGGATGTTTCGACTGACCTCAAGAGCATTTCTGAAAGTCATGGGCCCATTGAATTCACCATCGTAGTTTCTTGGCTTCCAGTTCAGAGATTCATCAACTCCACCCAAGGCCTGAGGGGTATCCATCAAGATACTTGCAGGGTTATAGCCATTTTCCAAACTCGCAGCATAAATGAAGGGTTTAAAGGATGATCCAGGCTGACGGGAAGATTGGATGGCACGGTTAAATTGTGATTTTTGAAAGCCTGTCCCCCCCACAAGTGAGACGATATCACCAGTGTGTGAATTGATCGCAATCAAGGCACCTTCGGCTTCGGGTTCTTGATCGAGGGCACCTTGGAAAAATTTCTGCTTACTTAAAAGAGAGCGGATTGCAGGATCTTTGTATTTTTTAAAGAAATCGCTGTGAATGAGTTGGTCAGAGCCGATAAGTTTTTGGTTAATTGAAACCAAAACGATATCACCTTTCTTTAAAATTTTTGACGGCGTCTTTTGAACTGCATAATTGGCCTGAGTCTCACTTATTTTTCTTTCATGGGCCCAATCAAAACCAGACTCAGGAACCATCACTCGCGTTCCCGCAATCTCAAGCAAGATAACTCTCTTCAAATCGTCAGTCTCGATGACCACCGCTGGATATGATTTTCCGATTTGAAGAAAATTCAAGAAAGGGTCGGTCACTAAATTTCCGACATCCACAATTCCTTTAAAGCGTTCATTGATTTTTTCTTTCTCTGTTTCAAAATAAGATAGGTTTTTATCTAGAGAATCATCATCCTCATGAAATTCGTAGACGTTTTTCCCAAGAGTCACAAAAGTGAAATAAGAAGATTGATCACGGAGGATTTTCTTTCGCTGTTCAACGAGAAAAGCTTTAATTTCTTCTGGACTAGCCAAATGACGGATAGGTCCTACGAAACCTTGTCTCTTATCAAGTTCTTTGACTCGGTCCCGCACGGCTTTTTCTGCTTTTAATTGCAGAGACCAATCAAGAGTGGTCGTAATCTTGAAACCATTATTTAAAAACTCATCAGCCCCTACGAGTTTGATGACTTCTTGCTTAACCCAATCAGTGAAGTGGCCACCTTTGATTTCATTTTGAATGCGGATTCGCATCTTGATGTCTTCTTTCAAAGACGCTTGATACTCTTCTAAAGAAATTTTCTTAGTTTCATGCATTCTTTTCAAAACATAGTTTTGTCTCACCTTTGCGTAGTGAGGGTTTACATAGGGAGAATATCGTCCTGGTGCTACTAGCAGGCCCGCAACTAAAGCACACTCCGCAGAGGTCGCCTGACTTAGGTCTTTATCAAAGTAACCTCGAAAAGCAGCTTTCACTCCATAGTATCCCCCACCTAGATAGACTTGGTTGAGATAGAGGAAGAGAATTTCTTCCTTGGTAAATTTCTGTTCGATTTTTCTCGCAAGTAAAAGGTCTTTCACTTTACGAGAAATAGTACGCTCTTTTGTGAGTAGAAAAGATTTGGCCACTTGTTGAGTAATGGTTGAGCCACCCTGTACCAGTCGACCTTCTTTTAAATTCACCATGAAGGCTCGCATGATACCGTAGTAATCAATTCCTTCGTGCTGATAAAAATTATCATCTTCAGCAGCTAGGAAAGCGTTAACAACATTTTTAGGAATTTTTTCAAAGGGAACAACTTCTCGGGTTTCTTCACCCATCTCCAGCAGAGTCTCTCCTTCTTTAGAAAAAATCTTTGAGTTCATAGGAGGATTATAGTCTTTCAGTGAATTAATCTGAGGTAGATCCATGGAAATATAGGTAAAGATACCTATGACTGCACCAATTCCGAAAAGGAAAAGGATCGCGAGTACCGCGAGAGTCTTAACTAAACGTTTCAAGGAAATTCCTCGGTTGAATAAAAGTACAATTCATTTTAAGGGAATTTGAATTTAAAGAAAGACTACTCTTTATAATCTATTTCTTTGAGGCTATCGCTCAGGATTTTGATTTTTTTCTCTGCGCCTTCTAAAGTTTTGCGACAATTTTTATAGAGGTCAATTCCTTGCTCAAATTTTTTCAAGCTATCATCCAAACTCACGTCACCTGACTCAAGTTCTCGGACAATTTTTTCCAGTTCTTTGAGTGAAGTTTCAAAATTTAAGGTCGAATTCGTGGCCATTTGGAAATCCCGGTATGGTCTAGTTGCCGTTTTGACACTTTTCTTAAGCTCGATTCTCCCACAAAGGCCCCACCTCGACAAGGTTTCATAGAGTTAGATCGTGCGGAGTAAATTGCCCATGCTAGGTTTCTGGCACAGGGGTTGCTAAAATTGCCTAGGAGGGCATTTTTCGCCCACTCAATCAGGATGAAGGAGACAATGAGTAATATTTGGGTGCCTCTGTCGGGCCAAATTGCGCAACAACAAAAAGTTGAAACGATTGCTAACAACGTAGCAAACGCTAATACCGTTGGTTTTAAAAAAGACCAACTTGTGTTCAAAGAACATCTCACCGCACTTACAAAAGGTGTGGATGATATCGATATTCCACGTAAAGAATTTTCACCCGCAGATTTTTATCATACTCAAGGTGCAGAAAACGCCATGGTTTCGGTTGATGGAAGTTTTACAACTTTCGAGCAAGGTACGATGATTCCAACTCAAAATCCTCTTGATGTTGCTCTTCAGGGAGATGGCTTTATTGAAGTGCTAACTCCCACTGGTGTGAGATTCACGCGTAAAGGAAATCTCTCTTTAAGTAAGGACGGAGAACTTGTCACTGATCAGGGCTTTCAAGTTTTAAGTCATTTAGGCGTAAGTAATGAAGCTATCCGCGATCCTGCTTCTGTTGGTAGTTTTCCAAAGCCGGAAGACCGCATCGTAAGAGTACCCACTAATGCTCGCCTGACAATTAATCAAGAAGGCGAGATCCTTACTTCCACTGGTACAGTTGGAAAAATTTCAATCGTTGAATTTACTGATAAACATGCGCTTAAAAAAGAAGGCAACTCTCTTTTTATAACGCCTGATGAACTCAATATTAACAGAATCAATACAAAAACCACCGTTAACCAAGGTTTCCTTGAGGGATCGAATGTGAATGCGATTGAAGAGATGTCAGAGCTTATTAAAGCTCACCGGCATTTTGAATCCATTCAGAAAGCAATCAATGCTTACGATTCAATTTCAGGAAAAGCTGCTAACGATATTGGTAAATTTTAGTTAGGAGGATTATGATCCGAGCACTCCACACTTCGGCTACAGGAATGGCGGCACAAGAGTCTAACGTGAACACGATATCCAACAACATTGCGAATGTGAACACGACAGGATTTAAAAAGGATCGTACCGAGTTTGATGATCTGCTCTATGAAACTGTTCATGAAGCGGGTGCGAAATCTTCCGGCAATACAGAATATAATGTGGGTCACCAGGTAGGATCAGGGGCAAAAGTCTCTGCTACTCGCAAAATTCACTCCCAGGGCTCTCCTCAAATGACAAATAACCCTTATGACCTCATGGTTAACGGCGAAGGTTTTATGGGAATTATCAGTCCTAAAGGTGATTTAAAATTTACCCGCGATGGAAGTTTCAACGTTGATGCTCAAGGGAATCTAGTAACCCGCGCAGGCCATAAAGTTTTTCCTGGAATTGTGGTTCCGCCGAATGTGATGAAAATCAACATCGCCGAAAACGGATTAGTTGAAGCCTGGGCACGGGATTCAGTTGAGCCCATGAACCTCGGACAAATTCCCGTGTTTACTTTCGTCAATCCGACCGGTCTTCGCTCTGAAGGGGGGAATCTTCTCGGAGTAACTTCTGGAAGTGGTGCTGCGATTCAAAACGCCGCTGGAGATAACGGCTCTGGCTTCCTTATGCAGGGTGCAATCGAAGCATCTAACGTGAACGTTATGAATGAAATGACAGATTTGATTAAAGCTCAACGTGCATATGAAATGAACTCAAAAGTTATGGGAGTAGCGGATCAAATGCTACAAACCGTAAATAACATTAGGTAGTAATGAAATATTTTCTTCTAGCTACTTTGTTCATCTACTCTTCTCTTTTTGCTTGCGAAGTCTCGCTTCCCTCCCAAATTATAGTTTTAGGAGAAGGCCAAGGACAAAGTGCCTTAATGAGTAAGAATTGTTCCGAAGCCAAATTGAATGATCTCTACTCGACTTTGATTTCTCTTGAAGGAAGAATATCTTCGACTCAATTAATTGAGATGATGAAATCTAAAGGTCATGAGCAAATTAAGATCGAGCCTTATATGGTTCAGGTTTCCCAACTGAGAAATATCATCCGTGAGCAATTGCCTTTGCCTGAGGGTGTTCAGGTTAAGACCACCCGAAGTGTAGATATGGGAAATATCCTAGCACTGGCCCCTGGTGATCAACTAACAGTGGAATGTCAGTCTTGTTTGTATGGATCTCGTCAGTCACTTAATCTCCATGTATCAGGCTTTGATGGAACCCGCCGCTCTTTTATGGCAAATGCTGATTTCTCGCGCATGGTGAAAGCTTATCGCACCATGAATTATTTCAATTCATTTGCTGATATTTCTGAAACTGCACTTAAGGAAGAATATGTAGATGCTATTCCCCACACTGATCTGGTTAAAGATCTCTCCGTTTTAAAATTTTATAAAACAAATAAGCCCATCAAAACTGGTGAGCTTCTAAGATTATCTGATTTAAATGCCATCAACCTAGTGAAGGCAGGATTAAAGACAGAAGTGATTTTAGAAAATCAAATGATACGTATCAAAACTCAAGGCATTAGCCGTGGGAATGGTACCTTGGGCGAGCTAGTGGAAGTTTTTCACCCTCAAAAAAATAAACGATATCAAGGAAAAGTTGTGGATCTTAACAAAGTGTTAGTTGAACTATGAAAATTTTAATCCTCAGTTTTCTTTTTGTTTTCACTTCATGCTCCAACTACGTAAATAACATTCACCGACAAATTGATCGTGAAGATAAAGTGGCTCGAGGTGATACGAGACAAGGTATGCGTGAACATTATGCTCCTTATAAAAGTCGTTTTGATGTCAATGGCGACAAGCGTCCCAT